>JABEUW010000008.1 GCA_013043945.1 Vulcanimicrobiota bacterium
CTCTGCATCGGCGGGAACTCGACCGTGAATGACGCGCTCGCGAGCGCGTTCGATTGCAGGGTGCGACACGGATCCTCTCTACAGAAAAGGAGCGAGATGGGCTCGAAGCGCCGCCGCGTCGCGCTCGACGGCGCTCGCGCTTGGCGATTCATGTGGCAGAATGCCAAGAATCTTCGTCTTTCCCTGCAAGACGCGCTCGACATCGGCGAGGTAGCCGACGCCGGGCGGTTCGTCGCAGGCGACCAAGAGCGCACCGAGCGGCACGAGGTCGCGCCGAGCGGCGGCTTCGAGCGTCAGGAACGCATGGTTCATGCAGCCCAGGCGCAGCCCCACGACGAGCACGAGGCGCAAACGAGCCGCCACCGCAAGATCGGCGAGCGTCTCCTCGGCGTTGAGCGGAACGAGCAAGCCACCCGCACCCTCGACCACCACATCGCCTGGGTAGCGATCGAGGGCGCGCGCGAGATCCGCAGCTCGCGGCGGCGCGATCCCCGCTGCGAGCGCCGCTGAGAACGGATCGGCGGGCAGTGCGTAACGATCGAGTTCCGCTGCTTCGAGGCCGGCGAGCGCGCCCGCTTCGGCCGCGTCTCCCGGTACGCCGGGCGGCAGTCCCGTCTGCACTGCTTTGAGAATATGCGGCGGGCGCCCGAGGCTCGCCAGGGCGCGGGCAAGCGTCGCCGTGGCGCGCGTTTTCCCGACACCGGTATCGGTACCGGTCACGAATATGCGCAATGCGTTCATGCCAGGGCCGCGCGTAATCGCTCGATCAGCAGATCGACGTGCTCCTTGCGATGGTCGGCGCGCAACGAGAGGCGCAAACGTGACGAGCCGCGCGGCACGGTCGGCGGCCGAATCGCCGGAGCTTCGATGCGCCCCGTTCGCAACTGCGCGGCAACCGCGAGCGCACGCTCCTCGCTGCCAAGAACGACCGGTACGATCGGAGAGAACTCCGCCGAGCTCGCTAAGCCAAGCGAGGCAAGGCCGGCGTGAAGGTGCGCGTAGGTCTCGCGCAGGTGCGCGCGCCGTCGATCCCCGAGTTCGCCGGCGAGCAACATCAACGCCACGCGCGCCGCCGTGGCGAGCGCGGGGGGCATCGCGGTATCGAAAATAAAACTCCGCGCCCGATTGACGAGCAACTCAATCGCCTCACGCGGCCCGGCGACGAATCCACCGAAACAGCCAAAGGATTTCGAGAGCGTTCCCATCACGAGAATGCGCTCGTCGTCGATACCGTAGGCCAGGCCCGCACCGCGTGCGCCGAGCACCCCAAGTGCGTGCGCTTCATCGAGAATCAGCACGTCGTGCGGACCCAGAAGCGCGCGGTACCGAGCGACGTCGATCGCGTCGCCATCCATACTAAAGAGGCTCTCGCTGACGACGGCGCGGGGGCGGCCGTCGCCGATCGGCGGATGCCCGTGCGCGTAGATCGCACGCGGCGTACGTGAGAGCCGCATGCCGTCGATCCAACACGCATGATTGAGTTCGTCGGAATCGATCCGATCGACCAAGTCGCCGATCGTCGGTGCGACGCCGATTGCGGCGTGATAACCGGATGAAAAAAGCAACGCGCGTTCGCGCCCCAGCCAACTCGCAAGCTCCTCTTCGAGCAGGTAATACTCGCGATGACGCCCGCCGAGGAGCCGGGAGCCGCCGGAGCCGACGCTTCGAGCTCGACGCAGCGCTTCGACGACCTGCGGTTCGTGCGAGAGTGCGAGGTAATCGTTGCCGGAGAAATCGATCGCGTCGAGAGGAGCGTTCGATTCCAGCGAGCGACGGCGATGCAGTCCGTCGATCTGCGCGAGCTGCTCGCGTGCCCGTTCGAGATAACTCACGGTCCCAACTCTGCGATTAACGCATCGAAAAACGAATCGACTTGCTCTTCGCGAGCGCAGAGCGGGGGCACGAATTGAATGACGTCGCCGATCGGTCGAGTGAAATGCCCGGCGCGATAGAGCCCGTCGGCGATGCGCCACGCCGGCGTGAGCGATCCGCGCGGCTCGATTCGTTCGGCGCGCAATTCGATGCCGACCATCGTACCGACCGCACGCACGTCCCGAACGAGGGCATGCAACCGCAATGAGTCGAGGCGACGGCGAATGCAGGCAGCTAACGAAAGCGCGGCGACGATCGTGTGCTCTTCATCGAAGAGCGCCAGGCTCGCAAGAGCGGCCGCACAGGCAATCGGATTTCCGGCATACGAATGGCCGTGAAAGAGATGTTTAAATTCGAGATATTCGCCGAGAAAGGCCTCGTAAATCCGGTCGGTCGCCAACGTCGCCGAGAGCGCGAGCGCTCCGCCGGTTATGCCTTTCCCAAGCACCAGTAAGTCGGGGCGTATCGGTGCCTGTTCGAAGGCGAACATCGTGCCGGTTCTCCCGAATCCGGTCGCGATTTCGTCGCAGATCAACAACGGCGTCATGCCGGCAAGCATCTCGTAGCGATGTCGCGAGACCGTGCGCATTCCCGCCGCCGCCTGTACCAGCGGCTCGACGATGACCGCAGCGATATCCTCGCTCGTGAGATCGACGCTCCCGAGTTCGAACGTTTCGAAGGTGATTGCGGAGAAACGTTCGTTGAAAAGAGCGATATTCGAACAACTCATCGCCCCGACGGTATCGCCGTGATAGGAATCGTGCAGGCGTACGATTCGCGTGCGCTGCGATTGCCCGAGGTTCTGCCAGTACTGAAGGGCGATCTTGATCGCGGTCTCGACCGCACTCGCACCGTCGGAGGCAAAGATCGCGCGCCCCATTCCGGTGAGCGCGGAGAGCCGCGCAGCGAGGCTCTCCGCGACGGGATTGCTCGCCCCCAACGCGGTCGCGTGGTCGAGCACATGCGCTTGCTTCGCGATCGCTTCGGCGATGCGCGGGTGGCAGTGGCCGTGGATGGTCGTCCAGATCGAACTCACCGCATCGAAGAGCCGCCCGCCGCTCTCGTCGTAGAGCCAACTTCCCTCGCCACGCACGAAGCGGCGCAGGTGCGCCTCCGGAGCGTTCATCTGGGTGAATGGGAGCCAATGGTGACTGGTGGCGAGCATCACCGTCGCCTGTACCCGCCGGATGCGCCGCACCCCTTGTGCGAGCAAGAGTGCCGCACCCCGGAGGCGTACCACCTGCGAGCATGAAACCC
>JABEUW010000060.1 GCA_013043945.1 Vulcanimicrobiota bacterium
AACGCCTTCACTCTACACTTGGCTATCTTAGCCCGGCCGCATTCGAGTTGAAGAAAGTATCTTAACTTCTTGTCCGCGAAACCTAATCAAGTCCACCACTCCTACTTACGCCACAACGCTTGTAAGGATTCTCGCCTAAGAAAGCCTATCACAAGTGGAATGCTACCAGCCGCGATTACCAACGCACCGTATCCGAACGACAGCGGTGCTCTGGTAATTGCAAACGCAACGAGTCCTATTGTGCATCCCACTGCCTCCATCGCGAGCGCGGTTCTAAACCAGTTGGCACGGGAGCCAATTCTGATAAACAGGCGTATGCTGACAACGAGAAGGATGATCTCGAATGCCGCTTCCACTGGAGTAGGGAGAGTGGGCACGGCCTAGAATCTCTTCCTAACCGGTATACTGCCGCCATCGATTGCGCCCGCAGCACCACCAGCTATCCCTCCGGCCGCAGACCCTACCTGCGCTCCCTCGGCCATCCCGGCAGCTCCACCTTCCCAGGCCCCAACGGCAGCTCCTAGCGGCCCGCCGCCAAAAAAGCCGACTACTCCCCCTATTACTCCGCCTACGACTGCGCCAGCGGCCGCTCCGATTACTCCACCGACAATCGCGCCATTCGCCTCATTTTGGAGGTGCTGCGCGGCAGAAGACATGGTACGCATACCGTTTCCGATCGCCACGGGAGTTTTTGACGTATTAGAAGACGCAGCGTTTGTGTTCGCCGAGGTGTTCGTTCCGTTGAGGCGCTGCGTCTCATACAGGTACGCATTGTTCATCGCAATAGCTGATATACTCAAGTTCATTTCCTATCCGTGGATGAAGTGATGTGTGTTTCCGTACGGGTGCCATCGGTCGACTGCCGTGAACCGCCGACCACGGTCGGCGGCGACAGCATGCGGGCCGAAACCCCTGCTCTCTTTACGCGAAGAATACAGAGCGCGCTACGACGTTTCTCACTAGCTAGCACGCCAGCCCGCGCGATCGCGCTCCCCGCGAATCCCGCGCCCACAATCGGGGGTTTGAGGATGTCGCGAAAGCAACCGTGTGCGTCGCTCGCCTTCTTGTTACGATCGCGACGGGTGCGCGTTACCGAAAAAGGTCGGGCCAAATTTCGGCCCGACCTTTTTCGGTAACAAGAGCTTCGCTGATCGCTCAGCCTAAATTCCTGGGGCCTCCTTGCAGTTCGACGAGGCCGACTCCCGTTGCATCGATAATACACGGAAGATTTCGAGGCCCGGCGACGCCCTACCTCGTGTGTGGCCACCAGGTAGGCTTTTCGTCACCCCAGCGATAGACTCCAATCGCGTACAACGCCGTCAGAACGATGAATACGCCTATCCAAACGTTGAGAAAGGTACCGCCAACGATTTCGGTACCGCTGATGCCCATAATCTTCGCCTCGTTGAAGGCAACGTAAATAGGACCGGCCGCAACCAGGGGAGCCAAGATTCGTCGTCCGAGCAGCCATCTCCCCGATCGAGCATGGGTGACAATATCCGCGATAAACGCGCCGGTCGTAACGGCAGCAAGGATGGAGCCGAAGATATCCGGGGGAGAGATCAGCAGCAGCCCAAGCGCGGTCCCAGGTGCTCCCACGGCGTAAATGATTGAGACTAATTCCCGGCCGTAGAACACATGGAACAAGCGGCGGCCGAAAGAAACCTTTCCCGTAGTATAGTGCTTCACGTACAGTCCACCATCCCCCCCGCGTTTTTCATCCGTCAATCAACCACCGAGCGGTCCGAGATCGTTCATGATGGCGCCCCAGTTGATATTACCGTTTTCGTCGATGATCTGGCTGATGTCCGTTATCGTCGAGTTGTACGCGGAGGTGCCTTCGCTACCAATCGCGTTCACAATACCTTGTGCCGCGGTACCAAGACCGGGCGACTCCGCGTTCAGTTGGTTCACGACACCCTGTTCCGCGGCCGAGCCAGCGCTTGCAACTGCGCTGGTGGCGTTCGTTAACGCCTTAATTCCGTAACGCCCGGCATACGTCAGGCCGGTAACTATCGATCCTGCGATGACGTCGTTCGCAATATTTTTCGCTTGTGACTTAAGATACGCTGCCAACTTTTTGAAAGCGGCTTGCACGGCGCCGATCGCCTTTCCTATTGCCGAAAGCCCGGATAGGTTTTGGGGGCCATGTTGGGGCATAGGAAGGCCCCCGTCATCGATTGCTTGGGCCATCTTATTAATGCCGCTTCCCGACAGTCCGTTGATGACGGGCGGGTTGCTTGGGAAAATCCCAATCGGAGGGATTCCTGACAAAAAAGCCATGTGCTTCTTTGAGTCCTGTCAAGAAAAACGTTGTATCGTTTTGCGGATCCCTGGCATGATCCATCTGTCCAGGGGTGTCCGATGCCCGCTCTGCCGCGTAGCCGGCGACGCCAAGCGGCCCGGCGTGAAAAGCCGGGGCACCGATTCTCTTTACTAAAGCCTAACAGTTCTGGCTATGGCATTAAACGCATCGTATCAGCGCCGTGCCCATCAGCACCGCGCCCACAAACGCCGGTTTGTGGCGATTGGAAAGCAAGCAAGGTCGCGAAAAGCCCGGCGTTGCGTACGCCGCGCAAAAACCCGACCCGCGATTCGTTCGGTTTATCCGAGCACGCAGCGACGATCCGTTCGGTTCGCACTCGTTCACCGAATTGCATGAAGTCCGGCCAATGCTCGACTTTCCACGCGCGAATACTGCGGACGGCGGCTGGGAACCATGAAAGCCTTTTGCGAGAGCCTCGCTCGATGCGGGGGAGCCGGTAAGGCTGCATCGCCGCTACCGACGCCCTCGCCGTAAACGCTCGCGCGCGCGAAGAACCCAAAACGAGGGAAACCGGCGCGCTCGCCGTGAAACCGTCCTTCGGGCCGCGGCGGTTGGGGAGATCATATGATTGCCTACGCGCCGCCGATGAGGGAGATTCCGTTGCTACCTGCGGTCGGGAGGGCGCGTGCTTCGGGCGATGGCTCGCCGGCTGCAGCTTCAGCGTTTATTCCGAGTACGGCGAGCTTCGATCGCATCGTCGGCGATTACCAACGCCGCCTCTATGGCTTTGCCCTCCGTATGACCGGCAACCGTGAGGACGCGGAAGAGATCGTCCAGGATGCGTTCGTACGCGCCTTCCGCGCGCTCGGCAAAATGGGCGAGGAGCAGCGACGCGACCTGCGTTTGCAACCGTGGCTCTACACCATCGCGCTGAACGTTACGCGGAATCGTCTCCGGAGTAAGAAACCGCCGAGCGTTGCAATCGATGCCCTCGCGGATCCCGACGCCCTATTGCGCGATGCCGGCGAAAAGCCGATCCAGCCCGAGACCGTCGTCGAGCGCAACGATGAAGTCGCGATGGTCGAGCACGCGTTGCTCTCGCTACCAACCCATCTGCGTGCGGCGGCGACCCTGCGCTTTATCGATGGGCGCAGCCATCCCGAGATCGCCGAGATTCTCGGCCAGCCGATTGGGACGGTAAAATCGCACGTCCACCGTGCGGTACGTATTCTCCGCCGGATTCTCGGCCCGCAGTTGGGCCGTTTCGTCAAAGATACCGATGAGGAGTTGACCGATGCGTTGTCGTGATGTCGACGCGATGTGGGACGAAGTCCGCGGCGAGGGCACGGCAACGCTCAACGAGGCGGTTCATACGCACGTGGACGCGTGTCCGACCTGCAACGAAGCCTATCAGCAATATGAAGTGCTGGCGCACAAACTCCAGTCGCTCCCCGATCCCGAACCAACCTGCGACCTGGCGCGCAAAGTCGTCGAGCACATCGCGCTGCTGCAACGCCGCGAACGGCTCGACCCCGTTCACCTCGTGCTCGTCGATTCGCCGATCGGCCGCCTCTACGTGGGGCACCGAGAGTCGCGCATCGCCTATATCGGTATCGATATGGGGGAGACGTTCGAAGATGTCGTCGCCCGCGTGGAACGCCGCCTTCGCCGCCCGACCGACCGCGCCGATCTGCCGCCCGCCCTGCGCGCGACGATCGCAGCGTTCTTCACCACCTGGCACGTCGATGCGTCGCAGGTGGACGTCAGCGATCTGACCCCGTTCGAACAAGCGACGCTCCGAGCGACCGTCGATATCCCTCCCGGCGAGGTACGCTCGTATGGCTGGCTCGCCAAACGGATCGGCCGTCCGAGCGCCGCTCGCGCCGTCGGGCGCGTTATGGCGCGAAACCCCATCCCTATTCTGGTTCCCTGCCACCGCGTCGTCGATTCGACCGGCGGATTGCATCGCTATGGGTACGGCGTGGAATTCAAAGCTCGCCTGCTCGCGATGGAAGGCTACCATCCGGCGCACTAGGAGCGCAAAAACCAGGGAACGGCGCGCCCGGCGCTAACCTACAATGCCGTGAGCAATCGCGTGCTCGTCACGGGCTTCGAGCCCTTTGGCGGTGAAAAAGTCAACCCAAGCGAGTTGGTCGCTCGCAGCCTCGACGGCCGTCTTATTGCGGGACGCCCGATCTCCGTTGCGATTCTTCCAGTCGAGACTCGCTCGCTCCACGACCGCCTCGAACTCCTCCGACTCGAAGAAGAGCCGGAGATCGTCATCGTCTTAGGGCAGGCCGGCGGTCGCAGCGCATTGGCACTCGAACGCGTCGCCGTCAACGTGCTCGACTTTGAGATTCCCGATAACGTCGGCGTCCTACGCAAGAACGAGCCGATCGCACGCGGCGGCCCCGATGCCCGCCTCTCCAACCTCCCGTTCGAAAAAATCGTCGCCGCGTGGACGGAGATCGGGGTTCCAGGGTATGTTTCAAATTCGGCCGGCACGTATATTTGCAATCAGGCGCTATACGAACTCCTTGCCCTCACGGAGAGTGCGACGCCGCCGGTACTCGTGGGCCTCGTCCATCTCCCATTTCTTCCGGCTCAGGCGATCGCTGCGGGCCCGGAGACGCACCCCTCGATGTCTTTCGAACTAATGAAAAAAGGCGTCGAACACATTGTAGAAACCATCGTGCCGTGGGTCGAAAACCGCGGTGCGGAGAGCGCCGCACAGCCACGAGAGCGCACCTCGCGCATGTGGATACCTCGCGGAGTGAAGGAAGCAGAACGCTGAAAGACACAGAGACGCAGCTCGCCATCGCTGCGATTCCCGACGTACACGGGCACGCGAAGGGCGAACATCGCGCGTTTTCCGAAGAGCGCCCGCTGCCGTATAGCGCGCGCATGCTCTTCCTTTGGTTCTATCACGCCTGTCGGCGCGGCTCGCCGCGCTTTCTCATGGTGAGCGATCACGTAAATTTCCTGACCTTCGAGGACCCCGGTGCGATCAATACGGTGCGCCGCGCACTCAAGCTTGCGCTCGCCGGTGATGTGTACGGTGCCGCGGAGACCGCCGTCGTCGACGTAGCGCACGCGACGATCGTCTCCGATGCGTTACGTCGCGGTATGCGTTTCTCGATCGGCGCGGAGGTGGATAACGACCCGCGTTCTCGCCCCGATGTCGCCAACATCATCGACGCAATGCGCCCCGACGGCATCATCCGTTCCATCCATTTCGTACCGATCGAGCATCCCGAGAAGGGCGCCGACTGGCTCTGGGCCTTCGACAATCCCGAATTCGCCCATCTGCTCGACGGCGTCGGAGCGGAGCGCCTCTGGGAACTCTACACCCACCGCCTCTTCGAAGATATTTCAACGTTGCCGACGCACATCGTCGGGCACTTCTACGTCGCCGCAACCTTCGGCGCGTGGCCCGACAGAGAAAAACTCGAGAGCTACGAAGATCGACTCTTGGATATTTGCAAGGAGCGCGGGATCGCCATTGAGATCAACCTTCGCTTCTTCTATCGCGAGGGCGTCGCCCCTGAACAACGCGATCTGATGCTCGCCGCCTATACCCGCCTGATGCGCAAAGCGTCGGCCGCCGGCGTTTCTATCGCCATCGGTTCCGACGCCCATAGTCCGAAGGATCAAGGCAACGGCTTCGACCGCATTATCGAGATCCTGCGCGAACTGGAGATCAATGAAGTCGTCTTCCCAATCGGCGGACGCTTGGCGAAGGTAGCGCTGCGCGCGAGTCGCGAGCATATCGAACGCGCCAAACGCGTCGAGATCCCGCAGCCCGGCACCAGCATCGCCGGATTCAGCCGAGCCGAGCTCGGCCTCCCGGAGATCGACGAGGAAGAGGAGCGTCGGCTCGCCGAGCTACGTGCGCGCAACGTTCGCGATGTCGGTTCGAAGCGACGCGCCGGCTCACCGGAGCGTGCGACGAAATCCCCGAGCGCGGGCTCGCCTGAGACCGCGCGCGGAGCGAGAAGCTCGCCGAAGCGCACCGCCCCGGCGAAGCCCGCGAAGGAATCTCCGAAAGCGAAACCCTCATCGGCGCCCCCGCCCGAACCGAAAGCGCCCGCGAAGCCGGCGGCAAAAGCGCCCGCGAAGCCGGCGGCAAAAGCACCCGCGAAGCCGGCGGCAAAAGCACCCGCGAAGCCGGCGGCAAAAGCACCCGCGAAG
>JABEUW010000009.1 GCA_013043945.1 Vulcanimicrobiota bacterium
CGGCGGACATCACCCGAAGAGCGCGCGCGTCAGGCCGCCGTCGACCGAGATCGTCTGACCGGTAAGATACGAAGCGCGCTCGCTGCATAAAAACGCCACCACATCGGCGAGTTCTTGCGGCGACCCGACGCGCCCGATCGGAACCTCGCTGCGTGCGGCCACCTCGAGCGCTTCTTCGCTTCCGTAGAGCGAACGCAATCGATCGGTGAGGAAACGTCCCGTAGCGATACTGTTGATCGTGATCCCCGCCGCGGCAACATCGGTCGCCGCACTTTTCAGCGCGGAGACCAACGCGGTGCGAAGCGCGTTGGAGAGCGCGAGATTTCCGATCGGTTGCTTGACGCTCGTCGAGGTGAGCGCGACGATGCGTCCCCACCGGCGCTCGCGCATGAGCGGCAGCACGTGATAGACGAGCGAGAGCATCGGACGCAACACGATGCGATAGGCGGCATCCCAATCTGCGAGCGAGAGCTGCTCGAAGGATCCCGGTTTCGGGCCACCGCCGTTTGCGACGAGGATATCGATCCCGCCGAACGCCGAACCGACATCGTCGAGCAGCCGCGCGCGCTCGCCGTCGTCGTTCAGATCGCAGGGAAAGGCACGGGCCTCGCGCGCGCCCGCGGCGCGCGCCCGTGCGGCGATCTCTTCGAGCGGTTCGCGACGTCGCGCGGCAACCGCAACGATATGTCCGTCGCGCGCGAGCGCGAGCGCGGTCGCGGCGCCGAGCCCGCTGCTCGCGCCGGTCACCAATGCCACGCGTGCGGAGGCGTTCATCGCGAACTCCTATTCATAAGGGACGCCTTTGGCGCGTCGATCGCGGAGCGCTTCGACGTACCACGTAAACTCTTCTAGAAATGCCTTCGTCGAGGTCGGAATGTACGCGTCCTTCGGCGTGCCGTTCTCGTCGAAGGCGGTGCCGACGTTTCCAAACGGCAGGAGCGATGGAATCGTAATCATTCCTTGTTCGGGAAGCGTCGCGCGCAATTGCATCGCCGCCCGCACGCCGCCGAAGCGCCCGTTCGAATAGGTGACGAGCCCCGCCGGGCGCCAGAAAAACTCGTTCATGAAATAGTCGAGCATGTTTTTGAGCGCCGGAGGAATGCCATGGTTGTACTCTCCCGAAACGATGAGGAAGCCGTCGACGCTGCGGAAAATTTCGGCGAGTCGCTCCATGATCGCCGGCGCCGTGCCACGCTCGTACTCTTTATACATGCGATCGAGCAACGGCAACGGATAGTCGACCGGATCGACCATCACCCCGGTATCGCCGCGCTCCCGGAGCGCGTCGAGTAAAAAGCGCGCGACGCGAATCCCTTGCCGTTCGCTGCGCACCGAGCCGTAGATGACGGCGATGCTATTTCCCATATCGTTAACATCGCTTCGTTTCTCAGGTTTGGCGCGCCTGGTCGATCGACGGCGTATCCCAGAAAACGAGTTCGGCTCCCTTCGCACGAATCGTGCCTTCGTACGGGCCCTGCAAACGTAGCGCATCGCCGGCTTTTAGTTGCTCGCCGGCAACCTCGGCCTCACCGCTCGCAACGAAGAGAAAGCCGTAGCGATTGCTTTCGAGTGCGAGCGAGAGCGGCGCGCTCTCGACGCGCGCGACGTAGCACGTCGCATCCTGCCAAATAGCGATCCGCGATTCGATCCCCGGCTGCCCGGTCGCGATCGGCAACCAGCGATCGAGACGATCCGCGCGCGTATAATCGACTTGGCCGTAACGCGGCGTAAGATTTTTCGCGTGCGGCATCACCCACATCTGCACGAGATGCACCGGGCGCTCTTTCGAATGGTTGAACTCCGAGTGCGTGATGCCGGTACCGGCGGAGAGATACTGCACCCCTCCGGGTGCGACGACGCCGTGGTTCCCCATCGAATCGCGATGTTCGAGTTCGCCTTCGAGAACGTAGGTGAGAATCTCCATGTCTCGATGCGGATGGGTACCGAAACCTTGGCCTGGATCGATGACGTCGTCGTTAAAGACGCGCAACGCCCCCCAGTGAAGATTCTCCGGGTCGTAATAATCGGCAAAACTAAACGAATGATACGTCTTGAGCCAGCCGTGATCGAAGTAGGCGCGTGCATCGCTACGCTGTGTGATGATACTATCCACGTATGATAGAACCCGAGCAAATCGTCGAGCGTCGCACCGAGATCGTCTTCCCCAACGATGCAAACCATCACGGGACGCTCTTCGGCGGCAAGGCTCTGGCGATGATGGATATCGTCGCGGGCATCGCCGCGGCGCGCGCCTTCCGGCGGACCTTCGTAACCGCCTCGATGGATCGGATCGATTTTCGGGCCCCGATCAAGGTCGGCGAGTTCGCCGAAACGATCGCGCGCATCGCCAAGGTCGGCCGGACCTCGGTGACCCTGGAGGTCGAGCTCTGGGCCGAGAACCCCGCCAACGGGGAGCGCCGGCTGGCGACGGTCGGGACCTTCGTGATGGTCGCGGTGGATAAGGATGGGCACCCGACGCCGCTGAGATAGGGCCTGGGCTCACGCCCTTTTCCCTCGAGAGGCCTTCCTGCTTGGCATCGGCGGGCGCCTCTGGTATGCTCCCTCAGTCGCCGGGGCGGAGTCTCTGCACCCGAGCGAGCCTATCCTGTTGTAAGGA
>JABEUW010000061.1 GCA_013043945.1 Vulcanimicrobiota bacterium
AACGCCTTCACTCTACACTTGGCTATCTTAGCCCGGCCGCATTCGAGTTGAAGAAAGTATCTTAACTTCTTGTCCGCGAAACCTAATCAAGTCCACCACCCAGGTTGTCAGCGGTCATTACCGGCTGATGCCGACCTCGCCGAGCCGCGGCTCGTACACCACTCCGCGGGACACGATCCCCACCCGTTCCCCCCGAGCACGCACTGAGCACCAACGGGACGAGCAACGCTGCCAGCGCAGCCAGACGAAAACGAGACATCGAAACCCCTTTATTAAAGAGCGAGCACCCAGGTTTGTCGGGCGCCGTTTGTAATAGGATAGTAAAGACTGCAAGCGCTTAGCCTCACGATATTTGTCGTTTTGCGGCAATTCGGTTGCACCAATTACCGCGCCCACAAACGCCGATTTGTGGCGGTTCAAAAGCAAGCAAGGGCGCGAAAACCCCGCCACTGCGTGCGCCGGGCAAAAAACCGACCCGCGATTCGTTCGGCAACCGCGCCGTTCGGCCGAAGATCGTTCAGTCAGCGAAGAGCGTATGGAGGTCGCGGCGACCATCGACGACGCGCACGATGTCGACGACATCAAGCAGCTCGTCGTAGCGGTAGAACACGATGATGGGGCGAACCGGAAGCGACCGTAATCCTTGATCCACGAAAGAGAATTCAGGTCGCGCGCGGCCAGCGAGCGGGTGGGTTGTGAGCAGCATGCAGCGCGCGTATATTTTCTCCGCGAACGTGCGCGCACGATCCGGGCCGTCTGCAGCGATGAACGCATAGAGCGCGCGAAGATCCTCCCGCGCAGGGGCGGTGAAGCGGAGCGTTGCCAATCTAGTGCGCGGCTGGTGGTGGGATATCGAGTCCGAGTTCGCGCCAGACGACATCAGCGTCGACGACGTCGCCGCGATTAGCGGCCTCAATCCCCTCGCGTAGATCTGCGGCGAGCTGATCGAAGAATGGATCCGGCTGACGTTGCTGCATCGATCCAAGATAACACGGAAAGCGGGCATTTTCTCGCCCGCCACAGCGCTCTCGCTCTCTAGTTGACCCAAAGGCGCCCTCCCCGCGCTCCTAGGGCCTTAAAATCGCAGCAGGCGGGCACGGGGAGGGGGCTTCGTCGTGCGCGGAGGCCGAGAGGGGTACCGATCGGGAGGCAGGCGGTGTACGGAGTCGGGGGTCGCACCCGTCAAAGCGCATCCGAGGCAAGGGCGGCTTGCCGAGCGAGCGTCCCTTGCCCGGTGCGCTAGGGTGCGCGACCCTCCGACGACGCACCGACGCCGACCGTACTTTCGGCCGGAGCGCGGTTTCTCGCGCGCGAGCTTAGCAGTGATATAAGCTAGCGAAAGGTGATCTCGGCTCGCGGGATGCCCCGCGTCGAGTGGCGCGTTCGTCCGCCGCTGCGGCGTCGGAACAAACATCGCCACTCAAAGGCAAGAGCCTTTGAGTTACCTCCTGAGCGTCGTGCTCGGAGAACGGCGTCCCCACGCGGCGATAGTGCGCCATCGCCTGGGCGCAATACGGGCAGCCGGGCTTCGTATAGAGTTCGAGCCGCGCGCCCGGAGGAATCCGCTCGATATCGAATGCTGCGCTCATGCCGCTGATCTTCGTAGCGACGCCGCTGGGGAACCTGCGCGATATTACGCTGCGCTCCCTCGACGCGTTGCGTGAGGCCGACCTCATCGTCGCCGAGGACACCCGCGTGGCGCGGAGGCTCCTCAGCGCGCTCGAGCTCCCCGGGCGCGAACTCGCAAGCTATCGCGAGCAGAATGCGGCCGCGATCACCGCGAGCATTCTCGAGCGCGCGCGCACGCAGAACGTGGTGGTCGTCAGCGATGCCGGAACGCCGGGAATCTCCGACCCCGGGAGCGAGCTCGTCGCCGCGGCCCGCGCGCTCGGCATCGAGATCGAGGCCCTGCCCGGGCCGAGTGCGGCGATCGGCGTCGCCCTGCTCTCCGGCTTCGATCTACAGCGTTTTACCTTCGAGGGCTTCGCTCCACGAAGTTCGAGCGCGCGACGCGTCGCATTCGAGCGCGCGCTCGCCGGCGGTTGCACGAGCATCTGGTACGAGAGCCCAAAGCGCATCCTCGCAACGCTGCGCGACCTTGAAAGCCTCGCCCCGGCAGCTCGGCTTTTTTTACTCCGCGAGTACACCAAGCGCTTCGAGCAGCAGATCCTGGGAGGCCCGGCGGAGGTCGCGCGCGCGCTACCGAGTCCGCCGCGCGGCGAAATCGCGTTCGCGCTCGAAGCGGCACCCCGGCAGGAGCCGAAACCCCCGAGCGGTGTCGAGATCGATGCTTCGATCGACGCCGCACTCGCCGCCGGCGAGCGCGTCTCCGCGATCGCACGCCGCCTCGCGGCGGCTGGAGCGGGAGAGCGTTCGGAGCTCTACGCTCGTGCCTCCGCACGGAAAGCCGGCGCCGCAGGGCGAAGCACGGGTTAGATGAAGCGCCCGTTTTACGTCACCACGCCGATTTATTATATCTCCGGCAACCCGCATATCGGCCACGCCTATACGACGGCGGTCGCCGACGTGCTCGCGCGAACGGCGCGCACCGAAGGGGAGGCATTCTTTCTCACCGGCACCGACGAGCACGGCCAAAAAGTTGCAAACGCCGCCGCCGCTGCCGGCAAGTCGCCGCAGGATTGGTGCGATGCGCTCGTTCCACGATGGCAAGAGCTTTTTGCGACCTTCAATATCTCGTACGACGATTTTATTCGCACCACGCAACCGCGCCACGAGCGCGTCGTCCAGCGCGTCTTCGAACGGCTGCGCGAGAGCGGCGATATCTATCTCGGCACGTACGAGGGCTGGTACTGCATTGAGGACGAGACCTTTTGGCTCGAGACGAAACTCGTCGATGGGAAATGTCCGACCTGCGGACGCGCGGTAACCTGGCTCTCCGAGAACGATTGGTTCTTCAAGCTCTCCGCCTATCGCGATCGATTGCTCGAATACTACCGCGCGAATCCTCAGTGGCTGCGCCCGAAGAGCGTCTACAACGAAATGCTCTCGCTGCTGGAAGAAGGGCTCGACGATTTTTCGATCTCGCGAACGAACTTCGATTGGGGAATCGAGATTCCGGGCGGAGGCGGCGTTATCTACGTCTGGTTCGACGCGCTCTTGAATTATATTTCGGCGCTCGATTACGGAACGCCGGGTGCGCGCTTCGAACGTTTTTGGCCGGCGAGCGTCCAGCTCATCGGTAAAGAGATCGCGCGTTTCCACACCATCGTCTGGCCGGCAGTGCTATGGGCACTCGGGGAAAAAGCACCCGAACTCGTTTTCGCGCATGGGTGGATCACCGTCGACGGCCGCAAGATGGGAAAATCGATGGGCAACGCGACCGATCCCTTTGCTCTCGCAGAGCGCTTCGGCGCCGATACGCTGCGGTATTTTCTGCTTCGAGAAGCGCCCTTCGGGAGCGATTTTTCCTACTCGGAAGAGAAAATTATCGCTCGCAACAACGACGATCTCGGCAACGACTTAGGAAATCTCGTCCGCCGCTCGCTGGCGATGCTCGCAAAGTACTGCGACGGAGTCGTCCCCGCTGCAGGCGAGCATTTTATCGGCGATACTCTCGCTCCCTTACCGGGGCGAGTCGCCGATGCAATTTTCGATCTGCGATTTCGCGACGCACTCGAAGCGATCTGGCAATTGGTGAGCGCGCTCAATCGCAGCATCGACGAACGCAAGCCCTGGGAGCTCTGGAAACGTCGCGAGGAGCCCGAAGCAAAGGCTGCGCTCGATGCCCTGATGTACGAACTCTGCGAAGGCCTGCGTTGGTTGGCGAGCCTGCTCGCGCCGTTCATGCCGGGAAAGGCAGCGGAGATCGCGCGGCAACTCGGGCTCGCCGAAGGCGCACACGAACGCGAACTGCGCTCGCTTCGTTGGGGCGCTCTCGCCACCGGAACGCGCAGCGCACCGGGCGCGGTGCTCTTCGCGCGAATTGAGGTCGCCGAGCCCTCTTCGGCATGACGACGCTCGATCGCGCCCGCCTCTATCGCATGGCGATCTTCGCCCCCGGCGCGATCGGTCTCGTCGCTTTTATTGCAGAGCTCGCGCGTAGCACCGCGCCTTGGTCGCTCTCCGATTCCTTACTTGCCTTCTTCGCAGTCGCGGCGACCCTCGCCGTCGCGTTTTACGCAACCTCGTTGCCGCGCCTGCGCTCGCGGCGCGTCGCATTCGGAGCCGAGGGCTACGTTCTCGACGTCCCGATTCTCGCACCGCTGCTGCTCGCGTCCTTTCACGGTGGAGAGATCGCCGCGATGGCGGCGTTTCTCGGCTTTTCGCTCGCCGCATACATTCGCCGTGAGGAACTCGGTTTCGATATCCTCCGTCACGGCGTCGGGCGCGCAACGCTGTTGTTACTGGTCGCGGCCTTCGTCCCGCCGCACGCGTTGCTCTCGTGGAATTTTTTGCGCTTCGGCGCGACCACGATGGCGATTGCCGCCGCTTACGAATTGCTCTTCGCCGCTCCGTTATTGGCGATCGCTCGCAACGTCTCGATTCGCCACACCGTCCTGCGATTCGCCCGCACGCGTGGCCTCTGGCTTTCGTTAGCCGCGGTCACGCTGTGGGCGAGCGTCGATCGCTGGGGATTTCTCACCGGTGGAGCGGCACTCGGCGTCGCACTCTGGCTACCGCTTCCCTACGTCGCGTGGTTGCGCTGGAACAACGATCGCTTGAGCGGAGAGCTCGCGCGGCTCAAACTCGTGCGAGAGGCCGTCGCCGCAATGCTCGCCGCACGCGATCCCCTCCCGCAGATGCGCAGCATCCTCGGCTCGTTGCGCCGCGCGCTCGTCGACGAGACGCTCGAAATCGTCACGCGTACCGAGAACAAGAAAAAATGGCAGACCGTCGCGAGCCTCGGCCCGACGATCGGGGAGGAGGCCGCAGCCTTGCGCGCTCGATTGCTCGCGCGCCTGCCCTCCGCGGATCGCGAAAGTGCGAAGGCGAGCGTCGGTACGGCGACGATTTCGGTCTATGCGATTCGCGCCGGCGAGGCATTGGCGGGCGCGTTGCTCGTCCATCGCAGACGCGACGATATCAGCGCGCGCGAACATCAGCAATTCTATCAAGCGGCTCGCGAGTTGGCTCCGCTGTTGATCGATCTGCAAAGTATCTCCGAAGCCCACAACGCCGCAAATACCGATCCCTTGACCGGCGTCTTCAATCGTCGCGCAATTCTCGAACGGTTGAATGCGCTAGTCGACGATGCGCGCCACGGTGCCGTCTTAATGCTCGACCTCGACCGCTTTAAGGATATCAACGATCATTTGGGGCACGCTGCCGGCGACGGCGTCCTGCGCCGCGTCGCCGACGAAATCCGAGCGGCCTTACGGCTCGAAGATGCGTTGGGGCGCATCGGCGGCGAGGAATTTCTCGTCGTGATGCCCGACGCTTCGCGCGATATCGCCGTCGCAATCGGCGAACGAATTCGCACCGGCGTCGCGCGCTCCGACGGCGGAGAGCAGCAGCCGACGGTGACGATCAGCATCGGCGTCGCCACCGTTCGCGGGCACGACCGTCCCGCAGAGTTACTCGCACGCGCCGACCGCGCACTCTACGAAGCGAAGCGGCTCGGGCGCAATCGACTCGTCGAAGAAGAGCAAACCGCGTGATCGATACCCACGCACACGTCCACGACGCAAAATTCGACGAAGACCGCGAGGCGACGCTCGCACGCGCACGCGCTGTGGGGGTCGATCGCATTATTACCGTCGGATGCGATCTCGCGGATAGCGAACGCGCGTTGGATTGCGCGCGCACCTACGGCCTCGCGGCGAGCCTCGGTATCCACCCTCACGAAGCGATCGAGGCACCGGAGCGCATCGATCTTGCCTTCGATCGACTCTTCGATGCCGACGTTCACGTAGCCATCGGCGAGATCGGGCTCGATTATTATTACGACCATAGCCCGCGCGAGATCCAACGTCGCGTCCTTCACGAGCAACTTGCGTACGCACGGCAGCGACGGCTCCCGACGATCTTTCACCAACGCGATGCCTTCGACGATTTCGTCGCGGCGCTCCGCGAGGGATACGATCCATCGCTCGGCGGCGTCGTCCACTGCTTTACCGGCGACGCAGCGCAGGCGCGCCTGCTGGTCGGCGATTTCGGGTTACGCTTGGGGATCGGCGGGGTGCTGACGTTTAAGAGCGCGGAGCCGTTGCGCGAGGCCGTGCGTACCGTCGGCATCGACGCACTCGTGTTGGAGACCGATTGCCCCTATCTCGCGCCGGTGCCGATGCGCGGGCAACGCAACGAACCCGCTTTCGTGCTGCACACCGCAGAGCGGCTCGCCGAAGTACTCTCGCTACCGCTCGACGTCGTGCTCGCTCGCACCGATGCAAACGCAGAGGCGCTCTTTATCGCGCGTTAACGTACTCGTGCGCGTGCGCCCACGTTCGTTCGAAACGCGCGTGGAGCTGCGTGCGAACCGCAACGGCACGCGTTTGCAGCCCCCAGTCACGGGCGCCGGGCGCGGCGTACGTGGCGTTCGCACTTCCGATCCAGACGCGATCGCCGCGAAGCGCGAATTTTTCGCTACTCTCACCGAGGCGAACGCCGACCCCCGCTGCAGCAAGGCGGGCGAGCGCGCGATCCTCGGTACTATCGGGTTGTAGATCCGCCCGAGCAACGCAGAGCCGCACGACGACGCCGCGCGCCGCGAGCGTGCGCAATAGCGAATAGAGCGGTGAAGCGAAGCCGAACGATTCGCTGGCAATCTCGATCTGCTCGCCGCGACGCGCGGTCGCCAATAACGCAGCCTCCGCCGCGAGCGCACGGCGTTTACTTAACGCGAGCACCGCACTCGCGTCCCGGGCGGGGAGCCTGAGGATCGTATCGCCGCGCGCGCTCCAGTTCCGATCGTCGAGATAGAGCGCGCCATCGACGCGCGCGAGTTTGGCGTGAAAGGCACCGGCGGACTCCGCGGTGCGAACGCCGGCGCAACGAAGGCGCGCCAACGCTCGCTCGTTCGCCGCTGCGGGCCCCGCCGAAGCGAAGGGCGCCCCTGCGAGCGTCACCGAAACCTCGGCACCCCGCCGCGCCGCCGCGACGAGGGCATCTTCGACCGGCCCCGGGGCGAGTGCGTACGCTTGCAGGTCGATATGCCGAGCGCGCTGCAACGCCGCTAAAAACTGGGAGGTTGTGGCGAGGGTCACCATCATGGCATCGTTCACTCCAACCGCCCGCTGCGACAAGTCGCGCACAGGAGAGGCCTCGGATGCTTGGAAAGCAAGCCGGAAGAGATGGCAGAGATTTCGACCGCTAACCCCGTCGGCGACAAGGGAGCCTTCGTGCGCGATATGTTCGCGACGATCGCCCCCCGCTACGACCGTGCCAACCGCGTCCTCACCGGCGGCCTCGACGAACTCTGGCGGCGCCGGGCGATCGCACTCCTCGCGCCGGCGAAGGGTGCGCGGCTGCTCGACCTCTGCTGCGGCACCGGCGATCTCAGCTTTCACCTTCTGCGCCACGACGCCGACGCTCGCGTGACCGGCATCGATTTCTGCGAACCGATGCTCGCCCGGGCGCGCGATCGCGCCGAGCGCGCGGGCATAACCGGCGTCGAATTTCTCGAAGGCGACGTCACCGCGCTGCCCTTTCCCGACGAATCGTTCGACGGCGCGATCATGGGTTTTAGTTCGCGCAATATCGTCGATCTCGACCGCAGCCTGCAAGAGATCCGTCGCGTGCTGCGCCCCGGCGCTCGCTTCGTCAATCTCGACGTGAGTAAGGCGCCGAACCGGTTGTGGAAACGCGCGTTCGATTTTTATTTTTATGGGGTCGTTCCGACGCTGGGCGGCTGGATCGGCGGTTCGAAAAGCGCGTACGCGTACCTTCCGCAATCGCTCGTCCACCACCCCAACGCTCCCGCGCTCCGCGACCGCTTCACCGAAGCCGATTTTCGCGATGCGGGGTATCTCGCGCTGATGGGCGGCTCCATCGCCGTGCATTACGGAACGCGATGATCGACGCCGTGCGCGACGATTCGTCGCTCTCTCTCGCCGTCGAGACGTTCTTTCGCTCGACGTTTTCCACCGATAATCCGCTGATTACCGAGGCGGTGAAACGCATGCTCGCGGCGGGCGGAAAACGCTTGCGCCCGCGCATCACGCTGCTCGCCGCTCAGGCCTGCGGCGGCGACCCGATGTCGCACCTCTATCTCGCCGCCTATATGGAGCTCATTCACGTCGCGACGCTCATCCACGACGACGTCGTCGATAACGCGCAATTACGTCGCGGCGTCAATGCAACGGCGGTCGACTACGGCAACCGCATCAGCGTCCTCGCGGGCGATTATCTCTTCGCTTGGATCTTCAAAAACGTCACCGCGAAATACGCCGCACCGATTCCGCACATTTTGTCGGCGACGCTCGCCGATATCTGCGACGGCGAAGTGTTGCAGCTACGCGCGCTCGGCGATCTCAGCACCAGCATCGCGCAGTACACCGAAGTCGCCGAAAAGAAGACCGCTTCGCTCTTCGCGGCCTCCGCCGCGTGCGGCGCGATTGCGGCTGGTGGAAGCGGCGAACTCGTGGAGCGCCTGCGCGCGTTCGGCCGCTGGTACGGCATCGCGTTTCAGATGAACGACGATTTACTCGATCTGACCGCCGACGAGGTACGTATCGGGAAA
>JABEUW010000062.1 GCA_013043945.1 Vulcanimicrobiota bacterium
CCGCCGGGTGCTGGGTGCGTTTCTTTGGCATGAGACACCTTTCTGGCCCTCCTCAGGGAGTGACCTATCTTGGCGTCCACTAATCCTAATCAAGTCCAGCCTGTTCCGCAAAGCCAGCCGTCCTCGCGTTCACGAATTAGCGCGCGTCGCTCAACGTCGCCCCGTCGACTGTGAACGATGTCGCCTTTGCGAACTCGATACCGCCGCAGCCGGAGAGCATCAAGTTCCGTGATCCGGGCGATTTCAACTTCCGAAATGCGGTTGTCGCCGATGTTCTGTGGCATGATAGAAGGGATACCGATCTCAACATAGTCCGAGGCGTGTAGCTGGCTGCCAAACGGGCCCGTCTGTATCCCTCCGCCTGAATCGGCGCATGACGCACCTAATGTCGATACAGTCCAACTATAAGGGACCACGCCTATGATTGAATCAGGCACGACGTCCGATTTTCTGACCGCTTCGGCGATGACGCCCTTCATTCGTAAAGCGTTCAAGCGCTGCTCGTATAGTTGCAATGTCAAGCACATCGTGTTGCCTGCGAATGGTTGCTCTGTCGCCCACGAATCCCTTCGAGCAAGCATAACGTCCCGGCGTGAGGATGAGGTTATGCTTGCTAACTTCGTCGAGCGGCGCCGTTTTAGAAAATTCGGCGAAATCAGCGTAACAGCTGTCCTTCGCGCGCCAAGCACGATAGGCATCGACGCTCTTCGCGATCTCCTCGTCGCGCAACATTTTACGCGAACGGCCCATCGCTTTGATTATCTTGCGCGGATCGATGAAATTCATTCGCTCAACTCCTCAGGCTCCTCGAAGAGTCGAAGATAGGGATCGAACCGGAAGCGGCGATTGCGAGCAAATCCCGTCGTCTCGCGAAGCACGCCGATGCCTTCGAGTCTCGCAACGATGGTATTTGCAGCCGTTGGCGTAATATCGAGCCACTCGCGAACGCGTGCGACCGTAACAATCGGATGGTCGAACAAGCGATCCATCGCACGGTGGCCGTTCGCCGCAGCGCGTCCCATGTGCTCGGTAATCGCGTTTCGGTAGTGCTCCCGCATTCGCAAAATAGCAGAGGCGGTTTGTGTCGCTTCGCGGCTCACCTCGATGACGCCGCGCAGAAAAAACGCCAACCAGCTCTCCCAATCGCCTGAATCGCGTACCGATTGCAGCCGCTCGTAATACTCGGTGCGATGGCGCTTGAAATAATGCGATAGATAGAGCACGGGCTTTGCGAGCAGCTGCTTTTCCGTCAGTAGGAACGTGATGAGCAGGCGACCCACACGCCCATTGCCGTCAAGAAACGGGTGGATTGTTTCGAACTGCGCGTGCGCTAAACCCACTTTGAGCAACGCCGGTATTGCCGCGTTGCCATGAAGGAAGCGCTCGAGTTCGGAGAGCGCCGCCGGGACTTGGTCAGGTGGCGGCGGGACGAAACGCGCTTCGCGGAGCAAACAGCCAGCAGGACCAATCCAGTTCTGGCTTGTGCGCAATTCACCGGGTGCAAGCGTCCCGCCACGTAAGCCTTGCATGAGTTCTCCGTGGATTTCACGGATGAGGCGCACCGAGATGGGAAGTTCGTTTAGACGCGCGAGCCCGTAATCGAGCGCGCGTACGTAATTGATGACCTCCCCGACATCGGCTGGTGAATCCGGGTCAAAGAGCCTCGCTTCAGCGGCGAGCACGTTTTGAAGCGAACTCTGGGTTCCCTCGATCTCGCTGGAGAGCACAGCCTCCTTGCGAACATACATGAATACGAAGAGGTCGGGGTTCGGCAGCGTGAGGACGGCACCGTCAAGCCGCCCCAGCGCAAAATCAGCCTCTGAGAGCAGCGGTCGCAGCCGCTCCCCCATATCTACGGGAGGCTCCGGGGGCAGTGAAGCCGGAAGGAAGGCGCGATACCCGCCGGGCTGTCGCACGTAGCGGCCAGCCCGATGCTCCATGCTATCGCCTGTGTTCATCATAGAGGCACTTTCACGCCATAGTATCGTGTGCCTTTACTATGGCCCTGGTTCTTCGGCCATAATAAACGCAGCGGCTACCATGGCCAAAAGCCGAGGCCCCTGAGATTCGCGGCGATTGCGCTGTCGAGCTCGGCACCGGCGGCCTGTTGCTCGCGCAGCAGCCCGGTCAGCCGCGCCATCTTCTCGGCGAAGGGCTCGCCGTCGTCTTCGAGCTCCTCGGTGCCGACGTAGCGGCCGGGCGTGAGCACGCGCCCGTGTTTGCGAATTTCTTCGAGCGTCGCCGCCTTGCAGAAGCCGGGAACATCCGCGTAGCCTCCGTCTTTTCCTCGCCATGCGTGATAGACGCCGGCAATTTTTGCGATGTCTTCGTCGCGCAGCGTCTTGTGCGTTCGGTCCGTCATCTCGCCCATCTTGCGTGCATCGATGAAGAGCACTTCGTCCGTGCGATCGCGGAACTTGTGGTTGCGACGATCGCGCGCAAGAATCCATACGCAGACCGGAATTTGCGTGGTGTAAAACAACTGCCCCGGTAATGCGATCACGCAGTCGACGAGGCCGCCGTGCTCCGCTTCGATCAGGTTCTTGCGAATTTCGCCTTCTCCGCTCTGGTTCGACGACATCGAACCGTTCGCCATAACGAACGCCGCGACGCCGGTCGGCGCGAGGTGATGAACGAAGTGCTCGATCCAGGCGTAGTTCGAGTTTCCCGCCGGCGGAATACCGAACTTCCAGCGCTTGTCGTCGCGCAATCCCTGGCCGCCCCATTCGCTGTCGTTAAAGGGCGGATTTGCGAGAATGAAGTCGGCTTTGAGATCGGGGAACGCGTCCTGGAGAAACGATCCGCCTTCGTTCCATTCTATGTGGGCTTCGATGCCGCGAATCGCGAGGTTCATCATCGCAAGGCGCCACGTTGTATGGTTTGATTCCTGGCCGTAGATTGCGACGTCGCCGATCCTCCCGCCGTGCGCGAGCACGAATTGTTCCGACTGCACGAACATGCCGCCGGAGCCGCAACATGGATCGAATACGCGCCCCTTATACGGTTCGATCGCTTCGACGAGTAGGCGAACGACCGGACGCGGCGTGTAGAATTCGCCGCCCGCCTTGCCCTCTGCGTTGGCGAAACGCCCGAGAAAGTATTCGTACACACGACCGATGACGTCGTGCTTGCGCGCCTCGGCGTTACCGAGGCCGATGCCGTTGACGAGATCGACGATCGCGCCGAGGCGCGTCGAGCCGAGCGACGGCTTCGCGTACTCTTTCGGGAGCACGCCCTTCAAGCGCGGGTTGTCGCGCTCGATCTCGATCATCGCGGTATCGACGATCTCGCCGATCTGCGGCGATTTCGCGCTCGCGGCAATCTGCGACCAGCGCGCCGCGGCGGGCACCCAGAAGATATTGCGCGCCGTGTATTCGTCGCGATCTTCAGCGTCGGATTCCGGATCGCTCGCGAGCTCGGCGTGCAGCTCTTCGAACGCGTCGGAGATGTACTTCAGGAAGATCAGGCCAAGAACCGGATGCTTGTACTCCGAGGCGTCCATCGCGCCGCGGAGTTGATCCGCCATCGACCAGAGCTTCGCCTCGAAGTTGAGGTCGCCGTCGCCGTTTTTCTGCTTTGCCCGCGATGAGGCTTTCGAGTCTTCCGCAGGCTCGCGTGCTTGCCGTGGCTGTCGTGACATGAGCAGATGAAGCCTTTCCTCGAAAATGGCTATTCCTTTTAGCCCCATACACCACGGCTCGGCTCGCGGCCTCCTCGCGTAGCAACGCCTTAATGCGAAAGGCAGCGGTAAGCACGTCAATAACCACGCAGCCGATAACAGAAAAGCGCCGGCCTGTGCCGACGCTCCAACGCTTCACTTCGGCCCCTTCCGCCTACTTGTCGTATGCCGTCGGGGCCGCTGTCCTGCCGTTCCCAGGGGGACGGCGCAAGCGTAACAAAAGGAAACGATCGCCCCCTAGGCGTCGCTCGAAAGACGCCCCAAACCGAGGGCGTGCAGTATCGCCCGTCGGACCACTCAAAGATGCTCCGGGCTGAGGCGCACAGTTGGTAGGTATCCGTGCATGCGTTCGAGGCGATCCAAAAGTACGTGGCGACAGGCTCTACATTTTCCAAAGCCCGGCAAGCTGCGGCGAGGCACGGGCCCATCATATTTTTCGAACTCCAGGGAGGAGGTGGTAAAATCCCCACGGTTACAGTATAGATGGGATGGAAAATATAGATTCACCTCAAATTTCGGCTCGTCAGCAAACGGGCAACGCCGGGAATGGGGAGCGCGATATTGAAAGGGTTACACGCGCATTGAACGACCACTTTTCGGCGCGCATTAATACCACATGGTTGTATATATGGATGATCTTCGCGTTTATCGCCACAATCGTCTTTGACGCGCTGGCGACACGCGTCCCGTCGTGGTGTATTTTGGTTGGAAGCCTGCTCCTTTGGTTAATACCGACGTTATATTTCGCCTTCCATGTTGCCGGCCTGGGCGTACGCTGGCTTTGCTTCAAGCCTTTTGACTCAGAAATTCTATCAAAGAGCATCACCGAAGACAGAGCGCTGCAAACCGTTTTTGATGAAACATCGTTCCCAGCCGTCGAGGTCACAAACTACATTAGGACTTCTCGAAAATTAGTAAAATTGCCCCCTCTCGTGCTAGCTGTCGTTACGATTTTAGTGGGACTTTTGCAAAATACTGCAAAACCGAATTTGAATTTACAAGGAAGCATTTTCCTGTATCACACAGGGAAGGAGTTAGCGGGCAGAGTTACCGGACTGGGCTATCCTGTAATGCAGGCGCCCTTCTCAGATATCCCAATACTGTTGCTCCTAATTGCGCTTTTTTCCTTACTAGCACAAAGCGTTCTCATTGATGCCACCTACGCCCATACGCAGAGCGCTTTGGAAACGATAAGCAAGAATAAGGGCCAGAGCACCCCGCGTTCCACGTAATGGCGTGGTAATGGAATGATTCTAACGGCGGCAAACTCGCAAAATCCAATGCTTCCGCAGTCGCAACCTAAAAACGACTCAATATCTGCTTAAAAAGTCGAACTCACAATCCTTGCGCCCGAGAACTCCGCGCCCCCACCCTTGCCGAGCCAAGGCAAGCGAGCCTATACTAGCGGCATCGGCACCGCCACAGCAGCGGCTGCCTAGCATCGAACTGTGAGGTATAGGAGACCGTGAAAACTTTTCCGCTACGCGCTACGCTACCGGTCCTTATCGCGTTGTTGCTCTCCGCACCCGCGGCTGCGGCGATCAAGAACGCTCCGCTCCACAAATACTTTCGCGCGGGGGTCGTGAATCTGCGCATCGATAAAATCGAGACCTATCCATCCTCGGCGACGACGAGCGTCCCCGTGCTCGAAGGGCAGGGCTTCAGCGGCCCCGGCTACGTCGTCATCACCGCGACCGAACAGAACCCCAACGGCAACAACGATGTCGGCGTTCCGCACATGGAGGTCGGCTTCGAACTCAAAGACGGCTCGCAGATGAGCGAGAGTGCTCCCGATGCCATCAACGTGCCGGGAACGAAAATTCTCGCAGCGACGAGCTTGCATCCCAAACAACACATCGTCGTGAATTGGGTGCTCTCCGGCTGGACCGGCGCCACACCGACCAAACTCTTCCTCAAGGTCTGGAATCAGTCGGGCTACCCGGGGCATTGGTTCCGCATTCAACTCAAACCGACCGACGTCACCGCGCACACCTAACAGGGAGTCGGCGCCTCAAGCCGCAACCGCCGCCCGCATGACGCGTGCGGTATTGGTTCTCGGTTTCGCGCAGATCGCCGTCGGTGCGGCGGCGATCTTCGCGCGGTATGCGCTGCTCGGCGGCACGCCGATCGGCGTCGCCGCCGCGCGTTTAAGCATCGCAGCGCTCGTGATGCTGCTGCTCGCCGCGCTCCGTCCGCAGCCGCGTAGCGCCCGCCCGAACGCCGCAGCGAGTCGCACGCTCGCGTTCGCCGGCTTCGCACTCGCGGCGCATTTCGCGCTCTGGATCGCATCGCTCGAATACACCTCCGTCGCGATCTCGACGCTGCTCGTCACGACGACGCCGATCTGGACCGCGCTCTACGACGCGTTCGTCTGCAAGCGCCCGCTCTCGCGGCTTGCGACCATCGGCTTTATCATCGGCGGCATCGGCCTGCTGCTCGTCGTCGGCATCGACCGAACGCCCGCACCGATTCCCGGGCACGCTCTGCTCGGCGATGCGCTCGCGCTGCTCGGCAGCGTGGCGATCGGCGCGTATCTCTTACTCGTTCGCGAAGTCCGCGCCGCGCTCAGCACGCGCACCATCGTAACGCGCACCTTCAGTTGGGCGGCACTCGCACTCGTCGTCGCATCGCTCGTCGCGCATCAGCCCGCGCCGTCGCTCCACGACGGCAGCGCCTGGGCGGGCATCCTCGCGATGGCACTGATCTCCCAACTCCTCGGGCACACCGCGATCAACGCGAGCCTCCGGCACTTCACCCCGAATGCGGTCTCCTTCGCGACCCTGCTCGAGCCGGTGATCGCCGGCGCCCTCGCACTCGCGATCTTCGGCGAACCGATTCCCGCGCTCGCCCTGCTCGGCGGCGTGCTGCTGCTCGGGGCGATCGGCGTGGTCCTCCGCGAAGAGCGGGTCGATCTGAGCGCGCTCGAAAATCTTTAATATTGGCTCGTTCCTAGCCTGGAATTGGCCCAGTCCACTAGCAGGAGATGGTCGCGCTCGCGGGCGACTGCCCGCGTATGGACGCTCTGCATGCCCCTCAACCCGATCCCCAAGAGACGCTGGAATGGCGTGAAGCGCTTCGCGGCGTGCTCGCCGCCGAAGGCCCCGAGCGCGCTCGCGCGCTGCTCGAAACGCTCGTCGGCGAAGCGCAGGCCGGCGGCGCGCACGTCTCGCTCGGGCTCGAGAGCCCGTACGTCAACACGATTCCACCGGAGCGGCAGCCCGCGATGCCGGGTGATCGCGATATCGAAGCGCGTTTGCGCCACTACGTGCGCTGGAACGCGATGGCGACCGTCGTTCGCGCAAATAAAAACAGCAGCGAACTCGGCGGCCACGTTGCGAGCTTCGCGTCGGCGGCGACGCTCTACGATGTCGGCTTCAACCATTTTTTCCGCGCGCCATCCGAAACGTTCGGCGGCGATATGCTCTTCTTGCAAGGGCACTCCGCACCGGGCTTCTACGCACGCGCATTTCTCGAAGGGCGCATCAGCGAAGAGCAGCTTCTGAATTTCCGCCAGGAAGTTGACGGACACGGGCTCTCCTCCTATCCGCACCCCTGGTTGATGCCGGATTTCTGGCAGTACCCAACGGTATCGATGGGCTTGGGACCGATCATGTCGATCTACCAGGCGCGCTTCATGCGCTATCTGCACGATCGCGAGTTACAGAATAACGGCGACCGGAAGGTCTGGGCATTTCTCGGCGACGGCGAGATGGACGAACCCGAATCGCTCGGCGCGATCTCGCTTGCCGGGCGCGAGAAACTCGACAATCTCATCTGGGTCGTGAATTGCAACCTTCAGCGCCTCGACGGGCCGGTGCGCGGCAACGGCAAGATCATTCAGGAACTCGAACGCTTCTTTAAGGGCGCGGGTTGGAACGTCATCAAAGTGATCTGGGGCAGCAAATGGGATCCGCTGCTCGCCGCCGATAGCAACGGTCGGCTCCGTCAGTTGATGATGGAATGCGTCGACGGCGATTACCAAACATTTAAATCGCGCGACGGAAAATATGTCCGCGAACAATTCTTCGGCCGCTATCCCGAGACGGCGGCGATGGTCGCCTCCTGGAGCGACGAGGATGTCTGGGCGCTGCAACGCGGCGGCCACGATCCGCTCAAAGTCTACGCAGCGTATGCCTCTGCTTTCGCCCAAACGGGTGCGCCGACGGTCATTCTCGCGAAGACAATTAAAGGCTACGGCATGGGCGAAGCCGGCGAGGCACGGAATATCGCGCACCAAGCCAAGAAGATGGACGTCGAAGAGATGCGCGCCTTCCGCGACCGCTTCTCGATTCCGATTCCCGATGCGAAGATCGACGAAATTCCGTTCTTTAAGCCCGATGAAAACTCGCCGGAGATGCGCTACCTGCGCGAACGCATGGCCGCGCAGGGGCAGTTGCCGGCACGACGGCGCAAATCGAGCGCTCTTACCGTTCCTCAACTTGAAGCGTTCGATGCGCAGCTGCAGAGTACCGGCGATCGCGAGATCTCCACGACGATGGCCTTCGTACGTATTCTCAGTACCTTGCTTCGCGACGCCGAGATCGGGCCACGTGTCGTGCCGATCGTCGCGGACGAATCGCGCACCTTCGGCATGGAAGGCATGTTCCGCCAACTCGGCATCTACTCGTCGGTCGGCCAGCTCTACCATCCGCAAGATGCCGAGCAATTGATGTGGTATCGCGAAGATAAGCACGGCCAGATCCTCCAAGAAGGCATCTGCGAAGCCGGCGCCTTCTCGTCGTGGATCGCCGCGGGAACCGCATACAGCAACCACAACCTGCCGATGATTCCGTTCTACATCTACTACTCGATGTTCGGCTTCCAACGCATCGGCGATCTCGCTTGGGCCGCCGGCGATTCGCGCACGCGCGGTTTCTTACTCGGCGGCACCTCCGGGCGCACGACGCTCAACGGCGAAGGGCTGCAACACGAAGACGGGCATAGCCACGTGCACGCTTCGTTCATTCCGAACTGCGTCGCCTACGACCCAACCTTTAGCTACGAAGTAGCGACGATCGTGCAAGATGGTATGCGCCGCATGCTCGCGGAGCAAGAAGACGTCTACTACTACATCACCCTGCTCAACGAGAATTATGCCCACCCGGCGATGCCGGAGGGCGCACGCGAAGGCATCCTCCGCGGCATGTACCTGTTGCGCTCGGGAGCGGGCGGCAAGAAAACGCCGCGCGTACAACTCTTCGGCTCGGGAGCGATTCTGCGCGAAGTCATCGCCGGCGCGGAGCTACTCGAAAAGGATTTCGAGATCGCGGCCGACGTTTGGAGCGTCACCTCGTTCTCACAGCTACAGCGCGACGGCGTCGACGCTCAGCGCTGGAACATGTTGCACCCCGAAGCAACGCCGCGCCGGAGCTTCGTCGAACAACAGCTCGATGGGCACGCCGGCCCCGCGGTTGCGGCGACCGATTATATTCGGAGCTTCCCCGAGATGATTCGCCCGTACCTCGATCGTTCGTATACGACGCTGGGCACCGATGGCTTCGGGCGTAGCGATTATCGCGCGAAGTTGCGCGCACATTTCGAGGTCGATCGGCGCTACGTCGCACTCGCGGCGCTCAACGCCCTCGCCGCCGAGGGCACAATTCCGCGCAAGCGCGCGAGCGAAGCGATCGCGAAGTATGCGATCGACGCCGAAAAACCGAATCCGTTACTCGCTTAAGCACCGCACAGAGGAGCACGCACAACGTGGCTATCGCAGAACTCCGGGTCCCCGATATCGGCGATTTCAAAGACGTACCGGTGATCGAGGTCTTGGTAAAACCCGGCGACCGTATCGCGCGCGATGCATCGGTTGTGGTGTTGGAGAGCGAGAAGGCGTCGATGGAGGTGCCGGCGACCGCCGCGGGCGTCGTTAAAGAGGTCCGTGTGAAAGCCGGCGACCGCATCTCCGAAGGAAGCGTCGTGCTCACGTTCGAGAGCGAGGAGGCAGCGGCAGCGCCTGCGCCCGCTCCCGCCGCTCCCGCCGCTCCCGCCGCTCCCGCCACTCCCGCCGCAGCAGCGGTTGCTGCGCCCGTGGCGGCTGCGCCCGTTACGGCTGCGCCGAGCGATGCGCCGCTGCACGCGAGCCCGGCGATTCGTCGCTTCGCGCGCGAACTCGGCGTCGATCTGCACGGTGTGCGCGGCAGCGGCCCGAACGGGCGGATCACGCGCGAGGACGTGCAGGGGCATGTGAAAGCGGCACTCGCCGGCGGCGCAGGTGCAGGCGGATCGTTGGTCGCCGGACTTCCCCCGTGGCCGACCCCGAATTTCGCCTCGTTCGGCGAGATCGAACGCGTCGATTTGCCGCGCATCAAACGGCTCTCCGGGCCGAACTTGCACCGCAATTGGGTGCAGATACCGCATATCACCAACTACGACGAAGCCGACGTCACCGAACTCGAGGCATTCCGCGAACGCATCAACGCCGAACAGAGCAAACGCGGCGGCGCGAAACTCACCATGCTCACCTTCCTCATGAAAGCCTGCGTCGCAGCGTTACAGCACTTCCCGGAATTCAACTCCTCGCTCGTCGGCGACGGCTTGGTGCTCAAACGCTACTACAACATCGGATTCGCGGCCGATACCCCCGGTGGGCTCGTCGTTCCCGTTCTCAAAGGCGCCGAGAAGCTCGGGCTCATCGAAATTGCGGCGCGCAGTGCCGAGCTCGCGGCAAAAGCGCGCGACGGGAAATTGCCGCTCGCCGATATGCAGGGCGGCAGCTTCACGATCAGTTCGATTGGGAGCATCGGCGGTACGCAATTCACGCAGATCGTCAATGCGCCTGAAGTAGCGATTCTCGGCGCGACGCGTGCGGCGATGAAGCCGCTCTGGGACGGCAGCGCGTTCGTTCCACGGCTCATCCAACCCATTAGCGTGAGCTACGATCACCGCGTGATCGACGGCGCCGGAGCGGCGCGCTTCTTGCGCTTCGTCGCCGAGTTGCTCGGCGATTTCAAACGCATCGCACTATAGCGCTCGGCCATATCACGCGCGCGCCGTGCGACTGCGGCGCGCGCGCTCCGCGGTTCGAGCAACTCCACCGAATCTCCCCACGCGATGGCATTGCGCACCGCCGCATTTTTGCTTGAAAAATAGACCCGCACGACCTTTGCATCATCGGGGCGAACGCATTCGGTTCGATAGTAGCCGCAGAGCGTCGCTCGGACGTCCTCGTCATCGATCCTCACGATCGCCGCAAACGTCGGCCGCTCGGAGTTCATGCGCGCAGCCATCTCCCGCCAATAGCCCTCGAGCTCGAACGTTAGATCGCGTTCGAAGCGTCGCTCTTCGACGCGCACCTCAACCATACGGTCGACTCGGAAACTTCGAAAGCCCGCATCGGTACGCGCGATGAGATACCAGACTCCCGCTTTCGAGACCAATCCATACGCTTCGGCAAGACGATCGCTCGCCTTGCCTTCGCGATCCTTATACTGCAGTGAGATGATGCGGTCGTCCCATACGGCGCGGCGCAGCAACGATAGGCGCTCTACCGATGGGTCGCTCTGAAACCACCTCCGCTGATCGATAAAGACACGACCGCGCACGCTCTCCGCGGCGCGCCGTTGAATATCCGAGAGCCCGCCGCGCAGTTTCTCGAGCGCGCGCTCGCCTTTCCCGGCGAGCCCTAAGTCGGCGACGAGCGCCGAGCCGGAGATAAAGAGCGCCTGAATCTCCTCGTCGCCGAATTGCAGGAGCGCCCGGCGATAGCCCTCGCTCAGCGCGATGCCGCCGTTCGCACCGCGTTCGGCAAAGACCGGAACGCCGGCGGCGCCGAGCGCCTCGACATCGCGATAGATCGTTCGCTCGGAGACCTCCAATTCGCCTGCGAGTTCGCGCGCCGTGCAGCGCGGCCGCGCCTGCAGTAAGAGGAGCAATTCGACGAGCCGATCCGCCTTCACGAGTCCAGATTCGCAAATATGACAGCAGATGTCAAGTTTCACCGCGTAGGATACCGTCATCATCTACATCATTTGAGGAGAGAGCCCATGCCTACGACGGCCGACACCATTCACGCAAGCGGTATCGATTGCGTCTGTTATCTCGCCAAGGATTTCAAACGCGCGAAAGCCTTCTACACTGAGGTTCTCGGGCTACGCGCGGTGCAAGAGAGCGAGAACTGGAGCGAGTTCGAACTCCCCGATGGCTCGGCGTTCGCGCTCGGACATATGCCCGACACCTGGTATCCCGGCGGCGGAACGATGTTCGCCGTCGCCGATATCGACGCCGCACTCGCACGGGTGCGCGCGAGCGGCGTCACGATCTACAGCGAGATCAACGATTCCCCGGTCTGCCGCATGGTCTGGTGCGCGGACACCGAGGGCAACAACTTCGCCCTACATCAGCGGCATTAGGTTTGGTCGCGCTCTCGGCTCTCTCGATGCCGATTTCGGAGGCGGGTCCAAAGCAGCAGCAGAGGCCGGCCTCCTCCAAAGCCGATCGCCATCGCCAATGGAATATAGACCGCGTTCGACGGTTTGCTCGTTCCTGCCCAGAGTAACCCTACCAATAATAAGGGCGCCGAAAGAAGAGACGAGATGATGACGCGCAGCACTCGCGTGCGTCCCGATTCGTCGAGAAGGTTTCCGCGCCGGCGGTAACTCCGCGCCATCATGGTCGCATTGAGCGCGAAATTGACGGCAAGCGTGGTGAAATACAAATCGGCAGCAACGATGGTATCCCTAGGCGTCTGGGCGCGCGCGGTGACTTGCATAAAAAACACCAGCAGGCCGACACTCGCGAGCCACGCATAGTTTAAAAGTATGTTCGGCGTGTCGGGATAAAAAATGGTTTGAAAGAGCCGATAGTGCGACCACCACATCAACGCAACGATCGAAAACGTAAAAAGATAATAGATCAGCCAGGTTGGATTCGTCACCAAGCCGATCGCATGGGCCGGGATCACCAGCCCGAACGTCAGCTCCGCAAGGCTAAAGCCGATTACGATGTCGCAAAACGCTTCGAGGCGGTGAACGAGGCGTTCGTCCCGTTCCATCATCTTATAAGGCGGCGTCGCCCAGCAGCGCGCGCGCCCGGTCGTTGTTGTCGGTGCTGATCGCAACCACCGCGAAGCCTTCGTCGCGCCGCACGTGATGGAGCGAGCGAATATTAATCTCGGCGTCACCGAGTCGGCGGGATAGCGCCGCGAGCGCCCCCGGGCGATCCTCGATACGCGCGAGCAAGACGCTATCGGTCACCGCCGGATGCCCCGCATCGGCGAGTGCGGCGAGCGCCTCATCCCCGCGCTCCACCTCCAGCCGAACGAGCGCGGCGCTACCGTGCGATTCAACCACGATGGCGTCGATATCGACGCCGCGTGCCGCGAGCACTTCGGTAATCTCCGCCAGCAATCCGGGCCTGTTCGGGACGATCGCTCTCAAGCTTTGCATGCATCCTCCGTACGCGATTTCGCCACGTCGGCGACGAACGTATCGATCTGTTCGCGACTGACGTTGGGCAGGACCAAGACGTGCGAGATATCCCCGGCGGTCGCGAGTTGCCAACGTTGCTGAATCTCCGCATCGGCGCGGGGTATGACGACGGTAATCGCGTTGGGATTGCGCCATGCGGGAATCCCGATCGCCGTCAGTCGCTCGACGAGATAGCCCGCGTTGGCCAGCGAGCGCCCCAGGCGTTCTCGAAGCCCGGCTTCTCCGAGTTGTTGAAGCCGATACCAGAGCATCAGCGGCGAGAAGCCGCTGCGCGAACCGGTGATCGTCGTATCGAGGCTGCCGATGTAGTCGATCGAGCGGGCGATGCGTTGCACGTTGTGTTTGCGCGCAATGACGATACCGCACGGAATCGGCGCTCCGAGAAACTTGTGCCCGCTAATGGCGACCGAATCGGCGCCGTCGGCGAAATCCCACGCCGGGCGTGGATCAAGATAGGCGGCATAGCCTCCGGCGAGCGCGGCATCTGAATGAATGTATCGCTCGCGGATAGCCAGGCGATCCATCATTTCGACGATACGCCCGATATCGTCGCGCGCCTCCGTCATCGTCGTTCCGATATTCGCAAAAATAATCGGCGGGCGATCGCGGTGTATCTTGAGCGTTTCGAGGAGATCGTCGTAATCGATCTCGCCGTTTTCCTGCGCGCGGATCATAATATGCCGCATGCCGAGAAAGTGGAGGTTCTTCGAAACGCTATAATGCGTCGCTTCGGAGTAGTAGACGATGCCGTCGGGA
>JABEUW010000063.1 GCA_013043945.1 Vulcanimicrobiota bacterium
ACGCACCTTTACCTTTACCGCAAACGAACAGCAGTTCTACGCGAGCAAGGGCTTCACGAATAAGCCGAGCCGTTGTGCCGATTGTCGCGCCGCCCGTAAGGCGAGCGGCGGCCGCGGTGGAAGCGGCGGCGGCGGCGGCGCACGCCGCGAAATGTTCAAAGCGACCTGCAGCCAGTGCGGCGGCGTCGCTGAAGTCCCATTCCAACCGCGTGGCGACAAGCCGGTATACTGCCGCGACTGCTTCGCGTCGCGCCCCAGCTACCGCTAGGCCAATGTGACCGACCTCGCTCGGCGCCGTGTGAATCGCTTCGGTCTCGCAGCGATCCATATCGGCGCGCTCGCGGTCTTCATCCCGGGTGCGTTCCAATGGAGCGCACTCGCGGTGGGCGCGATCGTCGCCTACGCCACCGGCGCGTTAGGCGTTACCCTCTTCTACCACCGAACGCTCACGCATCGCGGATTGCGCCTACGCAAACCGCTCGAATACGTGCTGGCGATCTTCGGGGCCCTCGCCCTGCAAGGCGACCCCATTCGCTGGGTTGCGACGCACCGCAAACATCACGCCAATGCCGATACCGCGAACGATCCGCATGGAATGGATCGCGGCTTTCGCTGGGCGCATATTCGCTGGATCTACAAGCATAACGAAGCGATCCCCACCGAAGCGGAGATTCGGCGCTTTGCGCCCGACCTCTGCGATAGTCGTTTCTACCGCTTCCTCGAACGCTCGCACGTCTACATGCAAATCGCGCTCGCACTCCTGCTCTTCGCGCTTGGCGGATGGACCTGGGTCGTCTGGGGAATCTTCGTTCGCCTCGTGCTCGGCTATCACACGACGTGGCTCGTCAATAGCGCCGCACACTCGTTAGGCTATCGCACCTATCGCACGAAGGATCTCTCCACCAACTGTTGGTGGGTCGCGCTCCTCTCGTGGGGTGAAGGCTGGCACAACAACCATCACGCCTTCCCGTTCTCGGCGCGCCACGGCCTGCGATGGTTCGAGTTCGACCCAACCTGGCTCAACGTGCGATTCCTCGCCTTCATCAAGCTCGCAGATCAGATAAAGATCCCGGCGCCGAGTTCGATCGCGCGCAACCTCCAGCCCGAGCGCTAGCGCCGCCGCACGCTCCCGCTCCCCTAGGAGCGCGTGAGTGCGTGTGGCCCGCGTTCGTGCACGGCGGGCTCGGTCGGGTAGACGCCGGTAAGGCAGCCCAGGCACATCTCTTCGCGCTTGCGGCCCGTCGAGGCGATCAACCCATCTAACGAAAGATAGCCGAGCGAATCGGCCCCGGTCTTGGCGCAAATCTCGTCGACGCTATAATTTGCGGCGATGAGTTCGTCGTAACTGGCCATATCGACGCCGAGATAACAGGGGTGGAGTATCGGCGGCGAGGTGATCCGTAAATGCACCTCACGCGCTCCCGCCTCACGCAAAAGCGCCACGATGCGCGGCGTCGTCGTTCCCCGCACGATCGAGTCGTCGACCACCACCACGCGTTGACCGCGCAAATTTTCGACGACCGGGTTGAACTTTAGGTGCACGCCGCGCGAACGCATCGATTGGTCGGGGCTGATAAACGTTCGCCCGATGTAGCGATTATTAATGAGTCCTTCGATATACGGCAGCCCGCTCTCGGTAGCATAGCCGATGCCGCCGGGAACGGCGGAATCGGGAACGGCCATCACGCAGTCGGCCTCGACGGGATGCTCGCGCGCGAGGCAACGCCCCATTTCGTGCCGCGCCATATAGATCGAACGATTGTCGAGTTTCGAATCGGGGCGCGCGAAATAGATGTACTCGAACATACAGAGCGCGGGGAACTCATCGCGCACGTGGACGTGATGCGAGGTGAGACCGTCGCGTGTGACGTGCACCACCTCGCCCGCCTCGATCTCGCGAAGATAGCGCGCCCCAACCGTTGCGAGCGCGCAGGATTCGCTGGCGACGACATAGCCGCCGTCGTCGAAAGTCCCGAGACAGAGCGGACGCACGCCCCACGGATCGCGGAATGCGAAGAGTTCGCTCTCCGAACAGAGGACGATCGAATAGGCGCCGCGCGCTTTTTGCATCGCCGCGTCGATCCGTTCGATCATCGTACCCGAGCCCTCGACGATGAGTTTTGCGAGCACTTCGGTATCCGAGGAGGCCTGCATGATCGTCCCAGCCGGGAGGGAGGCGCGCAGTTCGTCGGTATTGGTGAGGTTCCCGTTATGTGCTACGGCGAACTCGCCGATATCGGTGCGTTCGAGCAGCGGCTGCGCGTTGACGACGACCGAGGAGCCCGTCGTCGAATAACGAGTGTGTCCGACTGCAAGATAGCCGCTTAATTGTGCGAGGATCTCTTCGTCGAAGATCGCTCCGAGGAGCCCCATCTCCTTATGCGAGCGCAACGTGCCGCCGTCGCCAGCGGCGATCCCCGCCGATTCCTGGCCGCGATGTTGCAGTGCGTAGAGACCGAAATAGGCAAGCCGCGCCGCATCACGACCGGGGGCGAAGAGACCGATGATCCCGCACACGTTCGACCGCTAATCGTTCGAGCGGCGGCCGCCGAAAATTTGCAGTAACGCGAGAAAAATATTGATCGCGTCAAGATAGATGCTCACCGCCAGCATGACCGCACTCGAACCATCCCCACCGGCGCGAATGCGCGCAAAATCGGCGAGCGTCAGGCCGGCGAAGATGAAGAGAATGACCCACGAGATCGCGGTCGGCGAAACGAAGTGTATGAAGAG
>JABEUW010000064.1 GCA_013043945.1 Vulcanimicrobiota bacterium
CCGCTGCTAATCGCGTCGAGCTGCGCGTCGATCCCCGCCTGGCGCAGCGCTTCGGCAGCAAAATCGTACCAACTCACCGGCCCGACGTTGCATGCGTGCACGACGCCGCGCGCGTTCGTCGCCAACAGCGCGCGTAGTGCCTCGGCGAGATGCCCGGCGTAGGTCGGCGAGGCGACGACATCGTCCACCACGCGCCCGCGCTCCCCGGCGCGCGCCTGCGCGATCACGCGATCGATGAACGTGTAGCCTTTCGTCGCCGATGGCCGCACGCCGTAGACGCCGCAAGTTCGCACGACGAGCGCATCGCTGCGCAGCCGCTCCACCAGCAACTCACCCGCGTATTTCGAGAGCCCGTACGCGCTGATCGGGTGCGCGCAATCGTTCTCGCTATACGGCCATTCGGTCGCGCCGTCGAAGACGTAATCGGTGCTGATCGTGACGAAGCGCTTTCCGCTCTGCGCGCAGAGTTCGGCGAGCCGCTCCACCGCCACGGCATTAATGCGCAGCGCCGTCTCCACTTCGCTCTCGCAGCGATCGACGTTATGGAACGCCGCGCAATTGATCACTGCCTCCGCATCGCTGCCTGCGATCGCTGCGTCCATCGAGGCCGGAACCGCGAGATCGAGGGTATCGTGCCCCGGCGCAACGATGCGATCCCCGCTCCACCGGCGACGAATCTCGCTGCCGAGTTGCCCCGAGCCGCCGATTACGAGCACGCGCATCAGGCGTGAACGCGGGGGCGACCGCCCTTGGAACCATTTTTTCGAGCGGCTTCGCGCTTCGCTTCGCTACGAACGGAACCCCCGATTTTTCCAATCTCGCTCATCCAACGACGATTACCGAAGATTCCTTCGATCAAACTCGGAACGTAATGATCGACGTCGATGGATTCCCAATGTAAACTGTCTCCCGGTCCCCATATTTCAACTTCCGCTGCTTGTGCGGGGGTCGCATTCTCGAGTCCCTGAAGTAGTTTTCTTGGGATCACGATTTCTACGCCGGTAGCCAGCGCGATTACAAACGCATCCTTTCCAGGACGATATTTCGCGGAAACGGCTCGTGGGCGCAACGGCTCGCGTACTTTCGCCGCAGCAATCGCCGCGTCGATTTGCTCGTCGCTCGTAACGATACATGCTCTTTTAATCACAGGCGAATTATAACCCAAGCGCGGTTGGGATACAAGGCCGGGATCTACGCATCAGGCGTGCCTCCGGCGGGCTTGCGCGGCGATCGCGATGCCGACCACCGCCACCATCAGCGCGTTCCCGGCGATCATCTCGCTCACCACGAACGCCGGGCTCGGGTGACGCAGCACGATTGCTGCGAGCGTGAGCCCGGTCACCAGCAACTGCGGGATCGCAAAGCCCAGCCGGTGCGTCGCCAGCCCATAGGTGACCAGCGCGGTGGTCATCGCGAGCAGCGCCATCGCCGCGGCATACCCTTGCATCAACGGTAGGGCGGCATCGAACGCCGTTCCGACGAGCGCGTGCAATAACAGCAGCCCCGCGAAGTGATAGGCGAGCACCGCCGCCGCACCGATTCCGGCGGTCGCCGCGAGCACCAGCGCGAGCACGTGCCGCGTGCTCTCGCCCCGCGCCGCCCGATGCGTGAAGTGCGGCAGCAACACCGTCGGCGCGAACCCGATAAAATAGAGCACGATCTTTCCACCGAGCGATGCCGCCGCATAAAGCCCCGCATCGTGCGCGTTAAAATAATGCTTTACTAAAATCACGTCGGCGGAGCCCAACACGACGGTAGCGATCGCCGATGCCGCCGAGCCGCCGATCGTCGCCCGAACGCGCGGCCAATCGATGCTCGGCGCAGTCGCCGCGACGCCGCGATACCGAGCGAGCAGCACGAAGACGATCGCCGCCGCACCGATACCCGCGCCAAGCATAAATGCCGTGACTCCGCCGAAGAGCCCCAAGCCCAGCAGCACCGCTCCCACGAGTAGCAGCACCTTGCCGATACCCTCGCCGAACATTGAGATGCCGAAGAGCGTGAACGCATGCGTCCCTTGGCAGAACGCGCGCAACGAAGCGGAGAGCGTCGCAAAAGCGACCCCGATCCCCACCACCACTACCGCCCATGCCGGCTCGCGAATGAACGCGCCGATCGGCACCGCAAAGATCGCCGCGAGCAGCGCCGAGATCAGCGCGATCGTTCCGAAGACCCGCACGATATACTCCGCGAATCCACGCAGGTGGCTCGCATCGTGCAGCGCGTGAAATTCCGCCGCGTAGCGCGCGATCACCGGGGAGAGAATCGCGACCGGCTGCGAGGCAAGCGTATAGATCGAAATGAGCGCGTAGAGCGCGCCGTACTCGGCAACGCCGAGTGCACGCCCGGCGATGGCGTGGAAGAGAAAGCCGCCGAGGTTCATCGCCATCGTCGCGGCAAAAACGATCGCGCCCGATGAAAGCAGCGATGGGCGCGCGGCGGGAGTGGTGGTAGTGGCGGCGTTCACGCCGAGCTTCATTCCCCCCCTCAAGGTTCCGTGCCTGGCCGCGCGAATGCAGCGCTCCGTGGACGTTGAAACGCTGCCCATCCCCGGCGCCCTCTTGCTGCGCCCGCGCATCTTTACCGACGAACGCGGCAGCTTTCGCGAGAGCTTCAGCGTGGAGCGCTACGCGAATGCCGGGATAACCGAGCGCTTCGTTCAGGAGAACGTCTCGCTCTCGCGCTACGGCGTTTTACGCGGCCTCCACGGAGACCCGCGCATGAGCAAGATCGTGCAGGTGCTCGCGGGGGAGGCCTACGATGTCGTCATCGACGCGCGCCCCGGCAGCGCCACCTACGGCCGCTGGTACGGCTGCGATCTCCGCGCCGACGAGGGCACCCAGCTCTACATCCCCGCCGGTTGCCTGCACGGCTTCCTCTCGCTCGCCGAGGGCACCGTGCTGCACTACCTGCAGAGCGCGCTCTACGATCCGAGCACCGAATTTGGGGTCGCCTGGAACGACCCCGCGATTGGGATCGCCTGGCCGCTCGCCACCGCGCCGATTCTCAGCACGAAGGACGCCGCGAACCCTCCGCTCCGCCGGCCGTAGCGCCGGTGTCACGCCGAGTAGCTGCGGTGTCACGCCGAGTAGCTGCCGCAGGCAGCGTATCGAGATTCCGTGATGAACGTCAAGCCATTTTGGGGTCGAAGGGGCGTTGGGACTTAAGGACCCCATAGGCGATGACCAACAGCTTATGCATGACCGCGACGACGATTTGTATCGGACGCTTCCCGCGGAGGCGCAGCCGCTCGGCAAAGGCGATGATGGTAGGATTGTGACGCATGGCCGAGAGCGCCGGCATGAAGAAAATCTGCTTCAAAGCACGGTTGCCGATCGGCGAGAGGGCTGACGAATGAATGGAGGTTCCCGACTGCCGAACCTGCGGACAGAGCCCAGCGTGCGCAGCTAATTTGCGTGCCGACTGGAACTGCTGCATGTCCTGAACCTCGGCAATGATCGACGATGCGCTGGTAGTACCGATACCGGGAATGCTTTCAAGGAGTTGGCGATTTTTACGCAGTTTGGGATCGTCGTCGATATCGTGCTTGATCTGTTCTTCGATCTCTGCAATTTGCTCGTCGAGAAATGCAAGGCTGGTTTCAATCGACGATCGCACTGCATCGGTTCCCGGGGC
>JABEUW010000065.1 GCA_013043945.1 Vulcanimicrobiota bacterium
CGCCGACCCCGCTCACCGTGGCGAGCGCGAGTTGCCGCAGAATACCTCGCCCGCGTTCGTGCGCCGTGCGCTAGAACAATCGTTACGTCGCCTCAAGACCGATTATATCGATATCTATCAGTTGCACAACGCGCGCCTGGAACACGTGCGCGACGGATCGCTTTACGAATTGATGGAGGCGCTCCGAACCGAAGGCAAGATCCGCCATTACGGCATCGCGCTCGGCCCGGCGATCGGCTGGCTCCACGAAGGGATCGAAGCCGCGCAGCGCGGCGTCTGCAGCCTGCAAATCATCTGGAATATCCTCGAAACCTTCCCCGGCGATCGACAGATTGCAGCGGCGGCCGAAGCCGGGAGCCCGACGGGATATATGATTCGCGTTCCCCACTCCAGCGGACTTCTCGAAGGACATTACACCGAGGATACCGTCTTCCCCGAGGGCGACCATCGCCGCCACCGTCCGCGTTCGTGGCTCCTCAACGGCATTAAGAAAATCGACACGCTCCGCTTCCTCGAACGCCCCGACCGTACGCTCGCACAGGCGGCGATTGCGTGGTTGCTCGCCGAACCGCGCGTCATGACGGTGCTGCCGAATATCTACAATCGCGAACAGCTCCGCGAGTTTGCGGCGGCATCGGATGCTCCGCAACTCACCGAAGAAGAGCTTGCCCGCGTTCGCGCGCTCATCGCCACGAACTTCGGGGTCGAAGAAGCGCCAATGAATTACAAGGGCACGATGACGTTAGAGGCGGCGAGCGCATAGTGAACGAGGTCGTCCATAGTCACCATGCTCCCGCGCCGATCGGCCCGTACAGCCAAGCGATTCTCGCCGGAGACGAGCTCTTCTGCAGCGGACAGATTCCGCTCGACCCGGCGAGCGGCGAAATCGTCGGAGGCGATGCAAAGGTTCAGGCTCGCCAAGTGCTTGCAAACCTTCAAGCAGTGCTGACGGCAGCGAATTTCTCCGCCGCGGATGTCGTAAAAACGACGATTTACCTCGTCGATATCAACGATTTTGCTGAGGTGAATACCGAATACGAGAAACTCTTCGAGGCCTCGAAGCCGGCGCGATCGACGGTCGCGGTTGCAGCACTCCCGCGCGGCGCACGCGTCGAAATCGATGCGATCGCCAAACGTCGGCGCTAACGCCGATGCGGCGGAGCCGGGTTCGCGGGCGTTAACGCCGCGATCAACCGCTTCGCAACATTGCGCACGTGGGGATCGAGCGCATGCGTGGCAAACGCATACTGCGCGAGGGCAAGCGTCGTCTTTCCTTGCTCTGCATACGTCTGACCCAACACGACGTGCATCGCGCCGTCATACGGTACGGCGGCGATCCCTTTTAGGAGCACGCTCTCCGCAAGCGCATAGAGATGATGCCGCTCGTAATCGATTCCGAGATTCAGATAGGCATCGCGCCAGAATGGACCGACGGCGAGCGCCTGAAGGTAGCGACGAACTGCGCCGCGCCAATCACCGCGTTCGTCGCGAATATAGCCGAGGTTCACGATCGCTTCGGGGAGCTCGGGGCGCGTCGCATGCGCGACTTTTAAGAGATGCTCTGCGTCGACGACACGATTGAGGTTGAGATCCGCTACGGCGAGGTTGTTCGTACATTTATAATCTCCCGGCAGTTCGTTCAAACACTGCCGGAAATTCGCGATGGCATCCTTCACGAATCCCTGGGCGAGCATCGCCAGCCCTAGTCCATTGAGCGCGCCGACATCCTGAGGAGCGAGCGCGAGCGCGCGGCGGAACGCCCGCTCGGCGCGCCCCGGCCGCCGTACCGACTCGTAGACTTGGCCGAGATCGTCCTGGAGTCCGGGATCGTTCGGATGCGAGCGTGCCTGGGCGCGGGTGTAAGAAATGAATCCCGAGAGGTCGCCTTTGCGACGATGTAACGAGACGAGATCGATGACCGAATCCGAAGCCGGCAAACTCTTATCGAAATACGCAATCGCCCGATTGAGATGATTTTCGGAGGCGTAGACGCTCCCCAAGCGATTGTAGGTCTCCCGGTCTCCGCCGAAATCAGCGACGATCGCGAGATAGCTCTGCTGCGCGCTCCGAAGATCGCCGGCTCGGTAGTAGAGATCGCCGAGGAAACGACGGACGCCGATTTCGCGCGGGTGTTCGACGGTATAGAGCTTGAGGGCGACGATCGCTCGCCGTAGATGACCCGCTGCAACGAGAGCACGCGCGGCACGAACCGCCGCCTTCGGATCGGCGGGAAAGCCGTGCGAGCGTTGGGCGCTCGAGGGATTCACGACGAAGCCCGCAGCGGCCGGCATCGGCGGTGTAAGGAGGGCGAGGAGCCCCGCGAGGGCGAGGCCCAGCGAGAGCGTGGGCGATCTCATCGCTCGGCCAGTGTAGCAAAAGTCGGAGGCGAGTGCGAGGGGTCCCTAACGAATTATTTTACCAGCGGGAGTAATCCGGTCGGGAGCAGCGGATAGAACGTCAATGCTATCGTCGCGACGAGACAGAGCGCGAGGCTCACCCACGGGAGCGGTGCTCCGCGCCCCGCCGTGGTGGATTGTAGCGCGTGAACGCGGTGGTCGGGGCGGTACATCGCCATGATGATCTTGGCATAGGCATAGAGCGAGATCGCCGTCCCTACGAGCAAGAGCGCCGCGAGCCACAGGTACCCGCTCTCCGCAGTCGCAGCGAGAATGAGGATTTTCCCGAGGAAGCCGGCGGTCGGAGGCAAGCCCGCGAGAGCCAACAGGAAGAACGTCATCGCGGCGGCGAGCAGCGGCCGACGCGCCCCAAGCCCGCGATAGGTTTCGAGCTTCGTCCCTTCTTCTGCATCGCCCGAACTTAAGGCGGCAGCGACGGCGAACGCTCCAAGATTCATCACCGCATAGACGGCAAGGTAAAAGAAGGCGTAGCGAAGACCGAGACGCGTCGTTCCCGCGAGTGCGGCGAGAATATACCCGACCTGCGCGATACCGGAGTAGCCGAGCAAGCGTTTGAGATCGTGCTGCGCGAGCATGCCGACGTTACCGACGATCATCGATATCCCGGCGACGATCCAC
>JABEUW010000066.1 GCA_013043945.1 Vulcanimicrobiota bacterium
CGGCGTTCACTGAGACGATGCGTTGCAACCTTGCCGCTCGATGCGGCGTCGATGTGAGTGCCGTGAGCGTGAAAGCAAAGAGTAGCGAAGGAATGGGATATACCGGAGACGGGACGGGGATCGCCGTCTATGCCGTCGCGACCGTCGAGCCGATCGCATCGTGAACGCGAACGTCCTTGCGCTCGCGCGTCGCATGCAGGAGTGGGGGCTCCTGGAGACGCCGGCTCCCGATGCCGCCTTACGCTGGATCGAAATCTTTCTCGAAGCGTACGGCGAGCGGGTTGCCGATCTCGACCTCGCGCGCCCACTCGTTCTCGCGCTGCGCGCCGAGTCGTGCGTCGTGCCGGCGTTGGAGTTGGAGCGCTTGCGCTCGCGCGAGGTACTCTTTTTTCTCGATGCCGTCGCGCAATACGTCGACGCTCAACCGGAATTACGTGCCCTTCCCCTCGCCCACGATCTCCCGGCGATCGGCGAGGAGTTCGGCCTGAATGCACACGATGCGGTGGATAGCGTTCGGATGGCACTCACGGGCGTGCGCGACGATGTCCCGCTGGAGTTCCTCTTTCCGCTCCTCGGGCATGATCGTATTTTGATACGCGTCGGTGCTATCAACGCGCGGCTGCTGCACGGCCGCGGATTGGAGCCGATCGCCTTCGGCCCCGACGGTGCGCCCTTCGAGCCGATTCACGGGAAGCGTCCTTCGTAATGGGATTATTGAAAACGATCGCCGCAGATTTTCGCGCGCCGTTGCAACGCGATCCGGCGGTACGCGGAGCGATCGACGTACTGATCTCCTATCCCGGCTTCCACGCGCTCGTCGCACACCGATTCATCCACGTGTTGCATGGGTGGGGGATCCCGTTGCTGCCGCGTTGGCTCGCGCATATCGTGCGCTTTTTCACCGGGATCGAGATCCATCCGGGTGCGACGATCGGCAACGGCGTCTTTATCGATCACGGAATGGGCGTGGTGATCGGAGAGACCGCGGAGATCGGCGACGAATGCACCATCTATCAGGGCGTCACCCTCGGTGGGACGAGCCTCTCTCACGGCAAGCGTCATCCGACCCTGGAGCGGAACGTCGTCGTCGGTGTGAACGCTGCCGTACTCGGCGCGATCTCCATTGGAGAGAACACGAAGATTGGGGGCGGCTCGGTCGTGGTCCGCGACGTCCCGGCGAATGCCGTCGTCGTCGGCGTCCCCGGGCGCGTCGTCTTTATCGACGGAGAACCCGTGCGCGACGCGAACGAACCACCGCGCGTGGTAATGCCCGACCCCGATGCCGTGCAGATCGCGCAATTACAGACCCGCGTCGCCCAACTCGAGGGGCGACTCCGGGCGATGGAACGTTCGCAAGGAAACGACGATGCCGCTGCAGCTCTATAATACACGTACGCGCCGGGTCGAGCCCTTTCAACCGCTCCACGAAGGGCGCGTCTCGATCTACGTCTGCGGGCTGACGCCGTCGGCGCAGGCGCATTTGGGGCACGCGCGTTCTTTTCTCTTCTTCGATATCTTGCGTCGCTACCTTACTTTTTCGGGGTACGACGTTACCTACGTTCAGAACGTCACCGATATCGACGACCGGAGTATCGCCGCGGCCCATCGGCTCGGCGTCTCCTGGCGTGAAATCGTCGATGGATATTATGCCGAGTTCAAACGCTCGATGCAGCGCCTCGGCGTGCGCGAGCCCGATAAAGAGCCGCATGCGACGGAGTTCATTCCACAGATTCGCGAGACGATCGTCGCCTTGATCGAACGCGGTTACGCCTACGTTGCAAGCGACGGCATCTATTATCGCGTCGGCAAGTTCGAACGCTACGGGGCGCTCTCCAACCGCAATATCTCCGAACTCGAGGCGGGCGCGCGGATCGAAATCGACGAAGCGAAAGAAGAGCCGCTCGATTTCGCTCTTTGGAAATTCGCGAAGCCGGGAGAGCCGCATTGGCCCTTCGAGCCCTATGGCGATGGACGCCCGGGTTGGCATATCGAATGTTCGGCGATGTCGCATGCGTTGCTCGATCCCGGGGGAACGGGCTTCGATATCCACGGTGGCGGAGCCGATCTCATCTTCCCCCATCACGAGAACGAGATCGCCCAGAGCGAGCCGTTGATGGCTCGGCCGCCGATGGCGAATTTCTGGTTGCATGGCGGCTTGCTGCTGTTCGACAATCGGAAGATGAGCAAGTCGCTCGGCAATTTCGAGCCGCTCTGCGACGTCCTCGATCGCTACGATCCCCAAGCGATCCGGCTGCTCTTCTTGAGAACCGGTTATGGCAAAGTAATGAACTTCACCGATGAGGCGATGGCAGGGGCGATCGCAACGCTCGAGCGCTTGCGCCGCGATTATCGTGCGCTCCATGCCGCCGCAGCCGGCTCGAACGCTGCCGTGGTTGAAGGCGGTGGAGTGACGGGGCGCGTCGTTGCGGCACTCGACGACGATATGAACACCGCAGCGGCGTTGCGCGAGGTTCTCGCTGCGGCGGGGAGTGCCGAGGGAGGAAGCGCCACGCAGCGACTGCTGGAACTCCGTACCGCGTTAACGCTCCTGGGAATCGAACCGAACGAGAGCTGGCTCGCGGAGCCCGAGGCGCTACCGCTACCGCATGGGCTCGCCGCGACGCTGCGCGGGGAGATCGGGGAGCGCTGGCTCGACGGCATCGAGGATGCGCAGCTCGCACTCGAACGCGTGATCGCCGAGCGCCTTGCAGCGCGTGCGGAGAAAGATTGGGCGCGGAGCGATCGTTTGCGCGATGCGTTGTTGCGTTGTGGTATTGAAGTGAAAGATGGGAAGGAGGGTTCGGCATGGAGCGTCGTCCGATAGCTGGAGGGCGAATGAAAGCCCCACTCGATTTCGACGACGTCATTTACGGCATTCATGCCGTCGAGGAAGCGTTAGGGGCCGGCGAGCAGATTCTCGCTCTCCACGTTGCAACCGATCGAGCGCGCGACCCGGCGCTGCGCGCCTTGCTCGCCGCTGCGGAGGAGCGCGGGTTGCGCGCTCGCTTCGAAGGGCGCGAGTTTTTCGCACGATTGCCCTATAAAGCGCATCAAGGAGTCATCGCGCGCAGCGCGCCGTTTCCGTATGCCGATCTCGACGAGGTGCTGGCGCCGCGTGAAGGAGCGCCGCTTCTCGTCGTTCTTCTCGATCATCTCACCGATCCGCATAACGTTGGTGCGATCGTTCGCACCGCTGCCTGCATCGGTGCAAACGGCATCGTTCTTCCCGATCGTAGGAGTGCGGGCGTCAATGCGACGGTACGCAAAGCCGCAGCGGGCGCGACCGCGCATATTCCGATCGCCCAGGTAACCAATATCGCGCAGACGATAGCCGCGTTCAAAAAGCGCGGCCTTTGGATCGCGGGGGCCGACGCCGGTGAGGGCGCGCAGCCGATGTACGAGGTCGACCTCAACCGGGACCTCGCGCTCGTCATCGGGGCGGAGGGGGCGGGGCTCGCACCCCTGGTCGCCAGGAGCTGCGATTTCCTCGTAAAGATTCCAATGCTCGCCGGGGTTGCTTCGCTCAATGCCTCGGTCGCTGCCGGGGTGCTGCTCTACGAGGCCCTCCGCCAGCGTCGCGAGGGCTAGCCCTCGCTGCCGCAGCGCTAGAAAATCGAGGCGATACGGCAAAAACGCTTGACGGTGGAGGGGAGCCCTTCTATACTCCGACCCGTGCGACGCGCTCGACGGGCCCCGGCCCGCGTCATGCGTCCACGCGTCCCAGACGAGGCAGATACCACCCATGGCAATGACCCAGCCGGCCCCAACAGGGTTGGACTATCACGAACGCGGCGACGAAGAACTCGTCGCTACTGCGAAGAGCGGCGATAGCCTTGCGATGGAGTTCTTACTCAACAAATACAAGAACTTCGTGCGCATCAAGGCAAAGAGCTACTTTCTTATCGGCGCGGATCGTGAAGATATCATTCAAGAAGGCATGATCGGTCTCTATAAGGCCGTACGCGATTTTAAAGCCGATAAACTCTCGAGTTTTCGCGCGTTCGCCGAATTATGCATCACGCGTCAGATCATCACGGCGATCAAAACCGCGACGCGCCAGAAGCACATTCCGCTCAATCAATATATCTCGCTCAATAAACCGATCTATGATGAAGATAGCGAGCGGACATTGCTCGACGTCATGCCGGCGCAAAAATCGGGAGATCCCGAAGAACTCGTCGTGACGCAGGAAGTCTCCGACGACATCCGGCAGCGCATTCGCCAGAATCTCTCGGAGCTCGAATCGCAGGTGCTCGAGTCATATCTCGAAGGCAAGAGTTATCAAGAGATGGCTCGCGACCTCGGTCGCCACGTGAAATCGATCGATAACGCGCTCCAGCGCGTCAAACGGAAGATCGAGAAGAACCTCGCGGAGTTCGAATTTAAGTAAGCTCCTGCCGGCGGAAGTGTGGGGCGGCTCGCTTCAATCGTGAGTTCATCGCTCGCCGATCCCACACTCCCACCTGCATCCGTCGTTCCCTCGACCCTCTATCCTAACAGCGCGACGATGCGTTCGTAGACGCGCTCGCGATCATCGAGGGGATCGACGACGAACACCTCGCTTTCGCGCCCGTCGCTCGGGGCGATGCAAACCGTGACCATACCCTTCGCGCAGACATCCATGCACGACGTGGATATCGCCCGTATCGGCCCCCACACTCCGCGCTCCTTGAGCGCGGATTTTAGCCAGTCGCGCAGCCGGAGATCACCGTGCCGCTTCGCGATCTCGGGCGTCTCTTCGGGGATGCGCTCTGCCGAGCAGCGCTCGCAGACGAGCGCGAGCCCGCCGGAGCGCCATTTGGGACGGACGGTTTGCATGGAGGATCTCCCGGCTAGGACAATGGAGCCGACGGTGGGACTCGAACCCACGATTGGCAGTTTACAAAACTGCTGCTGTAGCCGCTGAGCCACATCGGCGGAGAGCGCCAGCTTCCACGCCTCTCGCAG
>JABEUW010000001.1 GCA_013043945.1 Vulcanimicrobiota bacterium
GCGCGCTCGTGCGAGCACCGGTTCCATGCCTTCGAGCACGCGCGTGGTAATCTGCGTGAGCGTTTGATCCGTGGTCATGATATCGAGATCGTAATCGGGAACGATCGAGAAGAGCGAGAGCAGATCGTCGAGCATATGTCGGTGCTGCGCCGTCACGCAGATGAGCGATTCAAAGCGCGCGTCGGCGCGCAGCGCTTCGACGACCGGCGCCATTTTAATCGTGTCGGGGCGCGTCCCAAAGACGCTCATCACGCGGAGCGGTGCGGTCATACGAGCCTTCCGGAGTGCGAGAACATGCCGGAGACGACCAAGGCGACGACGCCGAGGACGATGCAGACGGCATAGATGAGAAAGACCGCCTGCCGCACGCCCAAGCCGAAACGGAAAATCAGCTGGTGGTGGAAATGGCCGCGATCGGCATCGGTAATGCTTCGCCCGTTTGCCGCTCGCCGCACGATAACCGCCGCGGTATCGAGAATCGGCAGTGCCAGCACGACGAGCGGCACGAGGAGACTGATCGCAATTGCCGTCTTACTCCCGCCGATAATCGTCACGGTCGCGAATACATACCCGATGAAGAGCGAGCCGGCATCGCCGAGGAAGATGCGCGCCGGGTTAAAGTTGTAGGGAAGAAAACCGAGCGAGCTCCCGGCGAGCGCGAGCAGCACCAAGGCGACGATGAAATTCCCGTGCAGGGCCGCGATCGCAAAGAGAAAGAGGCTGGAGATCGTCGTAACGCCGGCGAGCAGGCCATCGAGACCATCGATAAAGTTCATCGCGTTCATCATGCCGACGTACCACAATAACGTGAGCGGGATGCTCACCCAGAGCGGAAAATCGATCCACGCATGCGTCGCTCCGTGCGCGAACGGATTGTTGATTCCCGAGATCGTGAAGCCGTAGAGCATCGAGATACCGGCGACGACGACCTGCGCGATAAGCTTGCTACGCGCGCGCATCTGCATAACGTCGTCCCAGAGCCCGACGCCGAGAATCAGGAGACCGCCGAAGAGCAGCCCGATAAGGTGATGCGCGATATCGAGCTGTGCGCCGCGTTCGTGCGGCGAGCCGAGGACAAAACCGAGCACCGCAAAGAGGGCGGTGGCGAACCCGAAGAAGACGGCAACCCCGCCGATACGCGGCGTCGGCGTCGTATGCACGCGCCGCTCTTCTTCGATCCCATCGATGATGTTGAGGTGCGTTGCCAATCGAATGACCAAGGGCGCAATTGTTGCCGATACGGCGGCCGCGATGATAAACGCCGCGATCTCCGCGATGATGGGTTTCATTGAAGCGAGCTCACGGAGCGAGCTTCCACTGCATCAATGCGACGCCCGCTTCGGCGAGCAATTCGACGGCGAATGCATCTTCGTAGCGTTCTTCGTAGACGATGCGATCGACACCCGCGCTCACCAACAACTTTGAGCAGCCGATGCAGGGCTGGTGCGTGCAGTAGACCGTTGCCCCTGCAAGGCGCACGCCGTGAAGCGCGCCTTGGACGACGGCGTTCGCCTCGGCGTGCGTCGCGCGCACGCAGTGGTTATCGACCATCGTGCAGCCGACCTCACTGCAATGAGCGATTCCGCGCGGCGCGCCGTTATAGCCGGTGGTGAGAATACGTTGGTCGCGAACGGCGATGCAACCGACACGGGCGCGTGGGCAGGTCGCACGCGAGGCGACCGTACGCGCGATCTCCATAAAATAATCGTCCCAACTCGGCCGCATCGTGTTAGCGTGGAGCCACGAACGTCGGCATCGAGGTGAGGCTACCAAACATGCGATCCCCCGCATCGCCGAGCCCCGGCACGATATACCCGTGCTCGTTGAGTTCTGCATCGACCGCACCGACGACGATGCGAACGTCGGGGAACGCGGCATGGATCGCAGCGATTCCTTCGGGAGCGGCGATAACGCTGACGAACGTCACCTCGCTCGCACCGTGGGACGCGAGCAGACGGAGCGCGGCGATCCCCGATGCTCCCGTCGCCAGCATCGGATCGAGCACGAAGACGCGGCGCCCGTCGAGGCGTGCGGGAACGTTCGCGTAGTACGGCACCGCCTGCAGCGTCTGCGAATCGCGATAGAATCCCAGGTGCGCGACGACGGCATCTTCGACGACCTGCAAGAATCCCGGCACGAGCCCGAGCCCCGCACGAAGGATCGGCGCGACGACCGGCGGCTGCGCGATTCGGAGCGCTTTCATGCGCAGCAGCGGCGACTCCACCTCCGTCTCGCGCAACGGTAGCGTTCGAGTCGCTTCGTACGCCAGCAACGTACCGACGTGTTCGAGCAGCACGCGAAAGGAGCGCGTCGGCGTATTCCGATCGCGCAGTTGCGCGAGCCGGTCGTGCAACGCCGGGTGATCGACGACGAGCAGTTGTTGGCCGTTCATCTTTGAATGCGTGCCGACCGGCTAGGGTACGTCGAAGCGCGCGGTAAGTTCGTGAACGCGTGCTCGCAGCTTTTCTTGCTGCGCGCGCGTTTCGATATCGCCGAGCGCATCGCAGATAATCTCGGCGACTTCTCGGCATTCGGCGAGGCCGAAGCCACGCGTGGTGATCGCCGGCGTGCCGACGCGGATACCGCTGGTCACCATCGGCTTCTGCGGGTCGAACGGAATCGCGTTTTTATTGACGGTGATGGCGATCTCGTCGAGATAGCCTTCGACCGCTTTACCGGTAAGATTTTTCACCGAGAGATCGACGAGCAGCAAGTGCGTGTCGGTGCCGCCGCCGACCAGGCGCAGCCCGCGTTCGGCAAACACCTCGCCCATCGCGCGGGCATTGGCGATGACGTTTTGCTGATAACTACGGAATTCAGGGCGCTGCGCCTCGCCGAAGGCGACGGCCTTCGCGGCGATGGTGTGCATCAACGGGCCGCCCTGAATGCCGGGGAAAAGGCTCTTATCGATCGCGGCTGCGTGCTCGGCTTTGCAAAGAATGATACCGCCGCGCGGGCCGCGCAGCGTTTTGTGCGTGGTCGAGGTGACGAAATCGGCGAGCGCAATCGGCGATGGATGCAGGCCGACGGCGACGAGGCCGGCGATGTGCGCCATATCGACGAGCAGCGTCGCGCCGACTTCGTCGGCGATCTCGCGGAAACGCTCGTAGTGCATCGTGCGCGGATAGGCGCTCGCACCGGCGATCAGCAATTTTGGTTTGTGTTCGCGAGCCAGCGCGGCGACCTGGTCGAAATCGATCAGTTCGTCCTCTTTGCGCAGACCGTACGCAACCGCGTTGTAGAGTTTTCCGCTGAAGCTCACCTTGGTGCCGTGCGTGAGGTGCCCGCCGTGCGCGAGCGACATCCCCAACACGGTATCGCCCGGCGCGAGCATTGCCATGAAGACCGCCATATTCGCCTGCGCGCCGGAGTGCGGCTGAACGTTGGCGTGATCGGCGCCGAAGATCGCTTTCGCGCGATCGATCGCGAGCGTCTCGGCGACGTCGACGAATTCGCAGCCGCCGTAATAGCGCTTGCCGGGATATCCCTCGGCGTACTTGTTGGTCATCACGCAGGCCATCGCTTCGCGAACGGCGGCACTCGCATAATTTTCCGAGGCGATGAGTTCGAGATTGCCGCGCTGGCGGCGCTCCTCGGCGGCAATCGATGCGAAGAGTTCGGGATCCTGGGCGGCGAGCGTGCCGTGCTGAAGCGTCTGCATGGTGGACTTTCTGTGCGTTACGGTTGTGCGGTGCGGGCGTCCTCGACTGCCCCGCGTTCGAGTGCGCGCAGCGTGCGCGTGCGTTGGTCGTCGGAGAATTCGAAGAGTTGGTCGACGCGCGCGGCGTGCCGCCCGCCGTCGAAGGGCGTCGAAAGAAAGATATCGAGGATACGTTCGACCATCTCCCAGCCCGTCAACCGTTCGGCGAGCGCGAGAACGTTGGCGTTGTTATGACGGCGCGCCAATTCGGCGGAGTAGGGTTCGGCGACTGGCGCGCAGCGCACGCCCGGCACTTTATTCGCGGCGATCGCGATGCCGATCGAGGAGCCGCAGACGACGATGCCGCGCTCGGCCTGCCCGCTCGCGACCGCCTCGGCGACGGCATATCCATACTGCGGGTAATCGACCGGCGTCGCATCGTGCGTGCCGAAATCGATGACGGTATGCCCGCGCTCGCGCAAGAGCGCAGCGATACGGTCTTTATATTCAAATCCGGCGTGGTCGGCGCCGAGTGCAATGGTCACGGCAGAGGGCTCTCCCTTAGGCAGTCGAACTCGCGCGCCGATGAAGATCGCCTGGGCCAGCAGTGCATTCGCAGCCGCTTTCGCGCGTGGCGATTGCACGCAACTCGAGTGGCTCGATGCCTGTGCGCGCAGCGCTCTCTGCGATGGCGTAGCGTTCGACCGAGCGCACTTTCCGCGGACCGATGCAGACTACCTCGCCCAGATCAAGAAGGCGACGGTCGATCTCTGCGTGACGCCGGTCGCAACGCTCGACGACGGCTTCCTCCTCGCCTCGCGGAGCGAAAAAGAGGAGTCGCTCCGTATCGCGCTCGCCATCGGTGCGCCCCTGCTCGTCGCCCGCGCCCCGGGGCTCGCAGCCTGCACTTACCCGGAGTTGGCCGCGGCACTCGGTGAGGCAACCGGGCTCGCGAAGGCGGCGAACGTGACGATCGCCCTGCGCAACGCACCCGATACCCACGCGAGCAGCGATGCCGACTGCAAGCGCTTGGCGAAGGAGGCCGATTCGGCGTGGCTGCGCTTCGCGCCCGAGCCGCTGCGCCTCGACGCTGGGAGCTCGCTTGCAGCGCTCGTCGGGAAGAGCGTCGCTCTCGTCCACGACCTCGCCGAGGACGCGGAAAAAGCGCGCTCGCTCATCGAGCGCGAGGCGCCGGGTTACCGCGGGTACGCCATCCTCGACGCGCGGAGCGGAGCGTGCGGAATCGGGGAGATCGATCGGGTGACCGCGTCAAGCGTCTTTCGTGCGAGGTGAGAACCTGCTTTCTCGCAGGTGGGTGCGGCCCGGGCGCGGGTGCGACAGGCAGTTGCCCGTCACGCCTTCGTATCCGGAGCTGATGCTCCCTTAGGGTTTTCGTTGGTCCAGCACCTATGGCACGCTGCGCGCAAAACGCAGTCACCACCCCAACCCTAGCACCGGCGTCAAGACTTGACAGA
>JABEUW010000002.1 GCA_013043945.1 Vulcanimicrobiota bacterium
AGCCTGCGAAGAGCGCGGCCGATGGCATTTTTTGAACGGCTGTTCGCTACAACGAACGTCGAGCGGCTGCGCGCGCTCGCACAACGAAAAATTCTCAAACGCGCACTCTCGGCGAAGGATCTCGTTGCTATCGGGCTAGGCACGATGATCGGCGGCGGCATCTTTACCACCATCGGCACCGGCGTCAAGGGCGCGGGTCCCGCGGTCATCATCAGCTACCTGCTCGCCGGTATCACCTCATTTTTCGCCGCACTCTGCTACGCCGAACTCGGTGCGATGGTGCCGATCGCCGGTAGCGCGTATACCTATGCCTACGCGACGATGGGCAAACTCTTCGCCTGGATCATCGGCTTTGCGTTGATCTTCGAATACGGCATCAGCGCCGCACCGGTCGCGCAGCAATTTTCGGCAGCCTTTCAAGATGTGTTGAAATCCGTCGGCTTCGTGCTTCCCGCCTGGGCGCAACAATCGAACCTCGTGATCCACGGGCAGTGGTGGCAGCTCAATACCTGGGATCTCGCGCATTCGCAGGTCGATATCGTCGGTGCGCTCTTCGTGATCGCGCTCTCGCTCTTACTCTCGGTCGGCATCCGCGAAACCGCGACGACCAACAACGTCTTCGTCGTCTTAAAAATCTCGGCATTAATGGTCTTTATCGTCGCCGGGCTCTTCCTCTTCCATCCCGCGAATCTCCTCGGGCATCCGGCGAATCTCCATAATCTCAATCCGTTCGGGTGGGGAAAGCTCACGCCGTTCGGCGGCTCGGCCGATTATAACTCGACCGTGCAACCCTACGGCATCGTCGCGATCGCCGCGTACGTGTTCTTTAGTTACATCGGTTTCGACACCGCGACCACGACCGCCGAAGAGTGCAAGAACCCTAAACGCGACGTTCCGCTCGGCGTCCTCGGCGCGCTCGGTATCGGCACGATCATCTATTGCGCGACGGCGATCGTCCTCGTCGGCGCGATGCCCTGGTCGACGGTACCGATCAAAGATCCGCTCGTCGTCGCCCTCGCACCGCTCCACCTTCCCTTCGTCAGTGCGATCATCGTCATCGGCGTCCTCGCCGGTACCACCAGCGTTGCGTTGAGCTCTCTGCTCGGCCAGTCGCGCATCTTCTACGTGATGGCCCGCGACAAGATGCTCCCGCCGATCGTTGCAAAGGTTCACCCGAAATTCAAGACACCGGTGAACACGACGATGTTTACCGGCTTTGCCGTCGCCATTCTCACGCTCGTGGTGCCGTTGAACCAGCTCCTAAATCTCGTGAATATCGGTACGCTCATCGCCTTCACGGTCGTCTGTGCCGGCGTGCTCTACCTCCGGAAACGGAAACCCGATATGCCGCGGAGCTTCCGCGTGCCCTTCGTACCGCTCTTTCCGATTCTGGGCATCGTATCGTCGCTCTTTCTCGCGATCTTCGGGCTCTCACGCACGACGTGGGAGTGGTTCGCCGGCGCGCTGGTCATCGGTTTGATCTTCTTCTTTAGCTATGGATTCTGGCGCTCGAACCCCGAACAGATCGTTCCCGTCGACGAGCCCGAGGGGCTTAGCGAGGTTTAACCGCGCCCTGAAAATTGAGCCCCGGCGTGAGAATGTCGACGCGGTTCTTCGCCTTTTCATAGGCGACGTGCACGGCGAAGGCGCGCGAGATAATCGCCGCATCGACCATCGTTCGACCGTGGAGAACGAAGGGCGCACGGCTCAGGGCAATCGAACGGCCGTTGAGATTTGCAAAGCGATCGCCGATGCGAAAGCGCACGACGGTGCGCCCGCGCAGCAAGATCACCTCGCGCTTCGCCAAATCGAGCACGACCTCTCCGCCGACGCGCCGAGCGATGCCGCGCACGGGGAGAAAGAGATGGTCATCTGCGGTCACGAATGGGGCAACCCGCGGATTGACCACACGTCCGTTCACGCGTAACTCCGGGCGCTGCGCGAGCGCGAGCCAGAGAGCCGCGAACCCGGCGAGCGCACAGGTCAGCAAGACCGTTCGCGCGCGCGGAACCTTATAGGTCATGTGACGAGCGTTACCTCGTGACGATAGGCCGGATATTTCTCCAGGATCACGCGTTCGATCTCGATGCGAAGCGCGCCGAGAAGCTCTTCCTCGGGATAGGTGCCGATCAACGCGCCAGCGCGATAGATCGCGCCCTTGCCCTTGCCGCCGGCAACGCCGACGTCGGCCATCTTCGACTCGCCCGGGCCGTTGACGACGCACCCCATCACCGCGACTTTTACCGGCGCGGTGTAGAGTTTCGCAATCGCTTCGACGCTGCGCCCGAGATCGAGCACGGAAATCTCGGCGCGCCCGCAACTCGGACAGGCCGTGATATCGAAGCCCTTCTCGCGTAGTCCCAGCGATTTCAAAATGCCCCAGCAGACCGGGACCTCTTCGATCGGATCGGCGGCGAGCGAGACACGGATCGTGTCGCCGATTCCTTCGAAGAGGAGGATCCCCAGACCGATCGAGGACTTGATCGTTCCGTCGCGCAGCAATCCCGCTTCGGTGATGCCGAGGTGGAGCGGATAGGGCGTATTCCGGTCGCGCAGTCGTGCATCCATCAGACGATAGGCGTGAACCGTGGTGATGACGTCGTGCGCTTTCAGCGAAACCACGATATCGCCGTGGCCGTGCTCTTCGAGCATCTCGATGTGACGCAACGCCGACTCCACCATCGCCTCGGCGCAATGCCCGAGCCGCTCCTCGATATCCGGGGCGAGCGAGCCCATGTTCACGCCGACGCGAATCGGGATGCCGCGAGCCTTCGCTGCGAGGACGACCTCGGCGACTTTTTTGGGATCGCGGATATTTCCGGGATTGAGCCGCAGCTTCGCGACCCCGGCCTCGATTGCGGCGAGCGCCATGCGATGGTCGAAGTGAATGTCGGCGACGATCGGGACCGGCGAGCGGTGAACGATCGCCGGTAGACCGGCAGCGTCGGGCGGATCCTTCACCGTCACGCGGACGACTTCGCAGCCCTCCATCGCCAGGCCGTAGATCTGTTCGAGCGTTGCGTCGGCATCGGCGGTATCGGTCGTCGTCATCGATTGCACGACGACGGGATGATCGCCGCCCATCCAGACGCGCTTGACATCTTCTTTGCCGGTTTTATTGAAGAGCTCGATCGCGTTGCTCTTCCGACGAAGTCGCAACATTAGTTCAGCGCTCCTTTACCGGCGATAATGTTCCCGATATCGTGAACGGCGATGACGGCGAAGAGGGCGAGAACGACGGCGAATCCGGCGAAATGCACCATCGCTTCGCGCTCCGGATCGACCGGCTTTCCGCGCAGTAATTCCGCGATGATGAAGGCGGCACGTCCGCCGTCGAGCGCGGGGATCGGCAAGAGGTTAAAGAGCCCGAGTGCAAACGAGATCGTCGCGGCGAGCGCAAAATAGGGGCCCCACCCGAGATCCTGAATTGCAATTGCGGCCCGGCCGATTCCGATCGGCCCGCTGACCTGCCCCGCATATTTCGTAAAATGCGTGACCAGCTTCTCGATGCTCCCGAAGCTCTGTGCCGCGATGAGTCCATAGGTATAGCCCGCATCGATGAAGGCATCTTTGAGCCCGACGCGTTCGTACGGGACGCTCGGCACGATACCGATGCAGCCTTCGCGCGCATTGCCGGGGCAGGGCGCCGGAACGGCGGTCCGGACGATCGTCGTGCCGTCGTGCACGAAACCGAGGCGCAGCGTTTTGCCCAAGGAGGCGTGCAATTTTTTGACCAGCGCGGTGCCTTTGGTAAACGGAACGCCGTCGATGCTCGCAATGCGGTCCCCCGGCACGATACCGGCCCGCTGCGCAGGCGAGCCAGCCTCCACTTGGCCGACCGTCGTATTCGGATGCGAGGAAGCGACGCCGAACGCGAGGATGCCGACGAAAAGAATCACATAGGCGAGAAGAAAATTGACGATCGGCCCCGCGAGCACGATGGCGAGACGCGCGAGCGGCGGCTTTCCTTGAAAATCACCATCGCTGCCGGCCTGCGAGCCGCGAAATTCACGCTGTTGCTCCGCCTGCGTTCGGGTTCCATCCTCACCGAGCATCGCGCAATAGCCACCGATCGGGAGCGCGCGAAAAGAGTAGAGGGTGCCGCTGCGCGGGCTCGTGTATCCGAAGATCTTCGGCCCCATCCCCAACGCAAACTCGTTCACGCGCACCCCATTGCGGCGCGCGACAACGAAATGCCCGAGTTCGTGAAGCACCACGAGGACCGAGAGCATGATGAGAAACGTCAGGATTTTCCCGAACGTCGCGATGGGAATTAACGCCAAGAGATGCATCTAAACTCCAGTGGAGAGCGAAGGGCGCTCGGCGAGCCGGTCGCGCACGAAAGCGCGCGCCGCCCGATCGGCGCTGCGAAGGCCGGGAAGCGTAAGATCGTAAGCTGGCACCCCCGCGAGCGCATCGCCGACGAGCCGCGGGATATCGCCGAAGGATACCGCGCCCGCAACGAAGGCCTCGACGGCGATTTCATTCGCCGCCGAGAGCACGGCGGGAGCGCAGCCTCCGCGCCGTAAGGCGTCGTAAGCGAGGGCGAGGCTCGGAAAGCGTTGCGTATCGACACGTTCGTAATCATAACGCAGCAGCGCGGCATTCGGTTGTGCCCCCAGGAGCGCGAGGGGGTCGGAGGAGGTTGCGACCGGAGCTCTCCCGAGCCGCTCGGGATAGGCGAGCGCATAGCCGATGGGAACCCGCATGTCGGGGGCAGAGAGCTGTGCCTTCACGCTGCCGTCGCTAAAGAGTACCGCCCCGTGGAGCAGCGATTGCGGATGGACGACGACGAGCACGCGATCCCCCGGCATCGAAAAGAGCCGGGCTGCCTCGATCGCCTCAAGCCCCTTGTTCATCAAGGTCGCCGAGTCGATGGTGTTCTTCGTGCCCATGCGCCAGGTCGGGTGGTTGAGGGCCTGCTCGAGCGTCGCCGATGCGATCGTCTCGGGCGTAGCATCACGGAACGGCCCCCCCGATGCGGTGATCAACAACGCCGCGACCTGCCCCCGATCCTCGCCGACGAGGCATTGGAAGAGCGCGCTATGTTCGGAATCGACCGGGAGGAGGCGCCCGCCGCCGCGCGCCACCGCGTCGACGAGGAGTTCGCCCGCGGCGACGATCGCTTCTTTGTTGGCGACCGCGAGATCGATGCCGCGCTCCGCGGCGGCGAAGATGGCGTCGAGCGCGACCGCTCCCGTCGTCGCGGCGAGCACGATATCGGCGCCGCTCGCGGTCGCCGCACGCAATAAACCCTCGGCGCCGGCGCGCGCATCGACAACGACAGCAGGAGCGAACGCACGCGCTTGCCGCTCCAGCAGCGAACGATTCGCGCCCGCCGCGAGGGCGACCACCTCGAAGCGATCTGAATTTGCAGCGATAACGTCGAGCGCTTGCGTCCCGATCGAGCCGGTCGAGCCGAGAATCGCAACTTTTCTTCTCGCCATATCAGCGAACGCTCAACAAGCCGAGGATATGCAGCGCCGCGAAAAAGACGGTGCCGCCGAAAAGATAGGAGTCGAAGCGGTCGAGAAAGCCGCCGTGCCCGACGATCGCCGTTCCCGTATCTTTGACGCCGACGTCGCGCTTGAGCGCCGATTCGACGAGGTCGCCCGCCTGCGCGCCGATGTTGGTCGCCGCCGCAAGTGCGACGGCCTGCCAGAGCGTCAGCCCTAACGGCGCATAGGAACTCGCAATCGCGGCGAGTGCCGAGACGGCGAGCAACGCCCCAAGCGAGCCTTCGACGGTCTTCTTCGGCGAGATACGCGTCAACTGCGTGCGCCCGAAGCGGTTACCGATCAACATTCCGAAAATGTCGGTCAGCGCGATACACAGCAACGCGAAGACGGTCCAATACGCACCGACGCCGGGAACGTTGCGAAGGAACACGATGTAGGTGAGCAGCTTTCCGATGTAGAGGACTGCGAGCAACGTATATGCGGTGCGCGCGAAATACCCGCGCTGGTCTCCGTACATGCCGATGGAAAAGGCGGCGATCGTCACCCCGGCGAGCAGAACGCCCTCCCATTTTTGCAGCCGATTCAGACTCGCGAGGACGATATACGCGAAGACCCCGAGTACCGCGATGGGATACTCGAGTTCTTGCCCTTTGATTTCACAGAGTGCGTTGAGTTCGTAGAGGCACGCGAGCCCGATCGCGAGCACCAAGAGATCGAACGCCGGCGCCCAAACGATCGAGGGAAGCCCGATAGCGGCAATAAGCAGCCCAACGGCGACGCGACGTTTGGTCACACGGGGGCGCCCCGACATCACGGCGGTCGCCGAACTCGACGCGACCGACTCGCTCATGCGCCCCAGCGCCGAGCGCGCCTACCGAACTCTTCGATCGCCGCCGTTAAATCGGTGCGCGAAAAATCGGGCCAAAAAATATCGCTCATCACGAGTTCGGCATACGCAGCCTGATAGAGTAAAAAATTCGAGAGCCGCCGCTCGCCGCCCGGGCGAATGACGAGATCGGGATCGGGGAGGTCGGCGGTCGCCAGGTGCGCGGCGAGCGTCTCTTCGCCGATCTCCTCGGGCGAGAGCGTGCCGGCCGCGACTTCGCGGGCGAGCGCGCGCATCGCATCGCGGAGTTCCGCGCGCGAACTGTAGTTGACCGCGAGATTGAGCAGCAAGCCGGTATTCGCTGCGGTATCGCGGGCGAGCGATTCGAGCGCCTCGCGCGATCGCACCGGCAACGCCTCCCAATCACCGATGATTCGCACGCGAACGTTATTTTTATTGAGTTCGGCGAGTTCGGTGCGAGCGAAAAACACGCAGAGATCGAAGAGAAAGGAGATTTCGGTCGGTTCGCGCCGCCAGTTCTCGGTAGAGAACCCGTAGACCGTCAGCACCTCGACGCCGAAATCGCTCGCCGCTCGGGTGATCTCCCGCAGGGCGAGAATACCGCGCCGATGCCCTTCGACGGCGGGCAACCCACGCCGACGAGCCCAGCGACGATTGCCGTCCATGATGATCGCAATATGCCGCGGGATCGCGGCGGGCGCCTCGGGAGCGGCTTTCGGAGCGGAGGTTTTCACGGTGCGTCGACGCGATCGTAGCGTTCGTATCCGGCAAGGAGTTCGAGGCCGCCCTCGGCGGCGCGCACGTTGATGACGCGGAGCGTTCCGACGCCGACCCAGCCCCCGAAGGGCCGAACGACATGCATTCGCAAGCACCGATCGCCGAGCAATCGGCGGGCCTGGACCTCGGGCATCAGCGCAAGTTGCGGATCCACGAAGCTATGCGTCAGACCTCCATCACTTCTTTTTCTTTGCTCGCCACGAGCGCGTCGATATCTTTGCTATACCGGTCGGTGAGTTTTTGCAGTTGCTCCTGCATGCGTTTGCTCTCGTCTTCGGTAATCGTCGAACTTTTCAGTTGACTTTTGATATCGTCGTGCGCTTTATGGCGCACGTTGCGGAGGGCGATCTTCCCGTCCTCGGATTTCTTTTTGATGACTTTGACGAGATCGCGGCGCCGCTCTTCGTTCAACGGCGGTACGCTCAAACGAATCGTCGTGCCATCGACGTTCGGGCTCATACCAAGGTCGCTCTTTTCAATCGCCTTACGAATCTCGCCGACGGTGGTTTTATCGTAGGCGGTAATCACGAGCGTGCGCGCGTCGGGGGTCGCGATACCGGCGACCTGTTTGAGCGGAACGCTCTGCCCGTAGGCATCGACGTGCAATCGATCGAGCAGCGCGGGCGTCGCACGGCCGGTGCGAATCGCCGCGAACTCGGCGCGCGTCGCATCGACGCATTTTTGCATCTTGCCTTCGACATCTTTGAAAAACGTATCGCTCATGCAACTCCTCCGGCGATCACCGTCGCCTCATCTTTTCCAACGTAGGTTCCAATCGCATCGCCGTAGATCGCGCGCCGAATATTACCCGAAACGCCCATATCGAAGACGAGAATCGGCAAGCGGTTATCCATACAGAGCGCCATCGCCGTCGTATCCATCACTTCCAACCCACGGTTGAGCGCGTCCATATAATCGATTCGCTCGAAACGTCGGGCATCGGGATCTTTTTTCGGATCGGCGGTATAGATGCCATCGACTTTGGTCGCCTTGAGAATCGCCTGCGCGCCGACCTCGACCGCTCGTAACGCCGCCGCCGTATCGGTGGTGAAGTACGGGTTCCCGGTGCCGGCGGCAAAGATGACGACCCGCCCCTTCTCGAGATGGCGAATCGCCCGCCGACGGATATAGGGCTCGGCGATTTGATGCATCGCGATCGCCGTCTGCACGCGCGACGGAACGCCGATCCGTTCGAGCGCATCCTGC
>JABEUW010000067.1 GCA_013043945.1 Vulcanimicrobiota bacterium
GGGCCTTTTATACCGCGTTCGCGTCTCCGCCTTCCGCCCGCCAGGCGACGAAGCGCTCGACGAGCTCCGGGTCGAACTGGGTTCCCGCGCAGCGGCGGATCTCCAGAATCGCCTCGGCCTCGGAGATTCCGCGATGATAGGGGCGATCGTCGACCATCGCCGAGAAGGCGTCGAGAATCGCGACGGCCCGGGCCAAGCGATCGATCCCCTCTCCTGCGAGCCCCGCCGGATAGCCCTTCCCGTCCCATCGCTCGTGGTGTTGGGCGACGACCCGCGCGACATCGTCGAAGCGGCGAAAATCCGAGAGAATGTTGTGCCCGAAGCGTGCATGCTCTTGCATCGAACGATACTCCGCGGCGGAAAGCCGTCCGGGCTTCACCAGGATCCGGTCGGAGACGAGCAGTTTGCCGAGATCGTGGAGCAGACTCGCCTGCATGAAGGTCGAGAACTCCGATGGGCTCAGATCGAGATTCGCCTCCGACCAATGCTTGGCCATCGCGTTCACGTGAACCAAGTGCACCCGGGTAAAGGGATCGCGGTCCATGAGCGCATCGACGAGGGTCTGCACCTCGATAAAATGTCCGTTTAAAGCGAGTGCGTCGATCTCGTCATCTCCAACCGGAGCCCCGCCGCGTTTGCGGCTCAGTCGGCGGCGATGCGTACAGAGCGCGATGAGATCGACGCGCGTCAGCGCATCCATCGGGGCCAACGCATACCCGCAAGCGAGCGAGATCGGGATCCGCCTCTCTGCATCCTCAAAGGTCAGGTCCGAGAAGGCGCGCGCGAGTTCGTCGATCGTCGCAATCGCCCGTTCGCTCGTCTCGCCATGTACGATCATTAAAAACGCGTCGCCGCCGAAACGCCCGACCGTGACGGTAGTGGAAAAAAATCGCGAAATCGTCGCGGCGATCCGGTGCAGAACCTCGTCCCCGAGCGCGTAACCGTAGGTATCGTTAAATTGCGAGAAATTCACGACGTTAAAAATCGCCGCGGCGACCGGCCGGGTCGAGGTCGCCTGCCCGACGAGTCGCTCGAGATCGCGCACCAGTTTGGAATGATTGGGGAGCCCGGTCAACGGATCGATCTCCGCAATGCGCTGGCTCTGTTCGAAGAGTCGGCGATTCTCCAACGCCACGCCGAGAAAATGCGCGATCGCCGCTACGAGCTCCGCCTCACCCTCGGTGTAGGCATCGGCTTTCGGGCTCTGCACGGAGAGGCAACCGACGATCTCACCGGCGTGACGCATCGGCGCAAAAATCGCCGATATGCTATCGTTCCGTTCGGGGTGTTCGCTGTCGATAGGAACGCGACCACCCGGCGCCCATTGCTCCGGCGCGTTTCCCCAAATAAGTCGCCGTTCGGTAATCGCTCGTAGGGCCACCGAACCGCCCCGCAACGGAACGTGTCCGCGCAGCACTTTTCCGTGATCGAAGTGATACTCGACGGCATACTCACCGCTCGCTGCCGGAAGCGCCACGAAGACCGTCGAGGCATCGACGAGTTCGGCGAGCATCTCGGTCAGACGCGCAAAGAGTTCGTCGAACGAGTGATCGGACGAGAGTAATGCCGCGGCACGCCGCACCAACGCGGAACTCTTGCCGATCTGCTCGCCTACCCCCATATCGCGTTCCATCGCCGCGGGGCCCTTCGCCGGGCGGCGCCAATCCCCCGTTTAGGCAGAGCAAGCGGGAGGGAGAACGACGAAGGAGCGAACACGCGCTATATGCCGACCGATTACGAACAGTTAGAGCGCCAACTCCGAGCCTTGCTTGAGGGTGAGCCCGACGTCCTCGCCAACTGTGCGAATTTTGCCGCATTCCTCGCCTCCGAGATTCCCGAGCTGAATTTTGCCGGCCTCTACCTTGCGAAAGGCGAGGACCTCGTACTCGGTCCATTCATCGGCAAACCATCCTGCACGCGCATTCGAGTCGGACGAGGGGTCTGCGGAAAAGCCTTCGCCGCCGATACGACGATCCTCGTCGACGATGTCGATGCGTTCGACGACCACATCGTTTGCGATAGCGCATCGGCCTCGGAGGTCGTCGTGCCTCTCCGCGATTCCGCCGGCGCGCTCGGCGTCGTCGACTGCGACAGCCCACGAAGAGCGCGTTTTACCGAGAACGACCGCCGTGGAATCGAACGGCTCGCCCGCGCGCTCACCGAGTGCATCGACGTGCGCGCACTCGCGCGCGAAGCGTAAGCGATTAGTCGGTCGCCATCGCGACGTTGTCGGTTAAAAAAGCCGAGGTAGCCTCGAGCGTCATCGGGCGAGAGAGATAGAACCCCTGCACCTCGCTCACGCCGAGCGCGCGTAATTGCATGAAGACGGATTCGTCCTCCACGCCCTCGGCGACCGACGTAAGGCCGAGATTAGTCGCCAGCGTGACGATTGCTTTCACGATCGCCTCGTCGTGCGAACCCTCGTGCAGGTCGTGCACGAAGGATTGGTCGATCTTCAAACAATCCACCGGAAAGCGACGCAAGAACGAGAGGCTCGTATAGCCGGCGCCGAAATCGTCGACGGCGATCCGAACGCCGAGACGTTTGAGGTCCTGCAAGGTTGCGATCGCGCCGGTCACATCGCGCATGATCGCGCTCTCCGTTAATTCCAATTCTAAATGTTCCGGAGCGATGCCGGTACGCTCGATAATTGCGGCGACGCGCTCGCGTAGGTCGCGCCCCTCGAATTGCCGAGCCGAGAGATTGACCGCGATGCGACCGAGCTTCACGCCGGCTTTGCTCCAGCGAACGAATTGCTCGCAGGCCGAGGAGAGCACCCACTCACCGACATCTTCGATCGCACCGGATTCTTCGGCGAGCGGAACGAAGTTGTCGGGCATTAACATTCCATAACTCGGGTGCTGCCAGCGAACGAGCACTTCGAGCCCTGCGAGCGCTCCATCGGAGGCCCGAAGGATCGGCTGATAGTGGAGTGCGAGTTGGTCGTTCACCGCCGCCACCCGAAGATCGCGCTTGAGCGTAATACGTTCGACCGAGGAGAGCAACATGCTTGGCGTAAAAAATCGCCACGTGTTTCGGCCGCTCTGCTTCGCGGAGAGCAGCGCCGCTTCAGCCGATTCGATCAACCCGTGCGCGTCGTTCCCATCCTCGCCTGCCAGTGCGATTCCGATGCTCGCGGTGACGTAGATGTCGGACTCGCGTATCTCGAACGGCGATTCGAAGGCATCGCGGATGCGCCGACCTTGCGTTTCCACGAGTTCGCGCGAATCGAGACCGATGGCGAGAATAACGAAGAGATCTTCGCCGAAGCGCGAGACCGTCGCGGTGTCGTCGAACAAGCGGCGCAAACGTCGCCCGACGCCGCGAAGGAGCTCGTCTCCGCTCGTTCGGCCATAACTCTCGTTGACTTCTTTAAACCGGTCGAGGTCGATAGCAAAAACCGCAATCTCGTCGCCATGCCGCGCTGCGAGCGCTAGCGCCTGCACGAGCCGATCTTCGAGAACGGTACGATTGGGGAGGTCGGTCAGAAGGTCGAACTGCGAGAAATAGGTCAATCGTTGCTCGGCGACCTTTCGCTCGGTGATATCGAAGGCCACGGAGATCGTACCGACGATCCGTCCGCTCTCGGTACGGAGGGGTTCGACGTGTCCTTGCAGCGTCTTGCCGCCCCAAATCATCTCGTACTCGCCGGCGACTCCTTGCAAAGCCTTCAGGTGGGCGCGACGGACCGGGAAGCGCGATTCGTCGGCGATCAACGCCGAGGTAGCAATCCGCGTATTGAGCAGTGCCTCGCTCTCCATGCCCAGCGCACCGAGGCGCGCACCCTCGATCGAAGTAATCGTTAGATCGGTATCGGTGGTAACCACGAGCGCGGGAAGTTGTTCGAAGAGCAAACGCAGGCGCGTCTCGCTCGCGCGAAGCTGTTGCTCGATGATGCGCCGCGCGCGACGTAAATCGGCATCGCGCAGCGCACGATCGACCGCCGGGCCGAGGCGCTTGAGATTGTTTTTGAAGATATAGTCGTACGCACCCAGGCGAATCGCCTCGGCGGCGGCCTCCTCGCCGATCGCGCCGGAGACGATGAGGCAAGGGATATCGAGATCGCGTTCGGCGAGCAATGCGAGCATGGCGGGTGCGCTAAAGTTCGGCATCGAGTAATCGCAGAGGACGACGTCCCAAGTCGCTCGGTCGAGCGCTTCGCGAGCCGCATCCTCGCGATCCGCGCGTTGTGTCTCAACGCGATAGCCCGCCCTCCCTAGGGCGAGCACGTTGAGTTCTGCATCGTCGGGCGAATCGTCGATGCAGAGAACGCGCAGCGGCCGACTAGCGTTCATAAACCCGTGCGCGGCGTCTGATTGAGAACGAGCCAGTAGAGCCCCACCTGACGGACCGCCTCGACGAACTCGTTGAAATCGACCGGCTTGCGAACGTAACTATTAACACCGAGCCGATACCCGGCGAGAAGGTCTTCGTCCTGTTTGCTCGAGGTGAGAATGACGGTTGGGATGAGCTGCGTCGCGTCATGATTTCGAATGCGCTCCAAGAGCTCGAGCCCCGACACCTTCGGCAACTTTAGATCGAGCAAAATGAACTGTGGAGAACCGCGGCCATCAAATGCCTTATCGAAAAGAAATTGCACCGCCTTCTCGCCATCACGAAGTACGACGATTTCGTTGAGAATATGATTTTTCTCAAACGCTCGCTTCGTTAGTTCGATATCGTCGTCGTTGTCCTCGATAAGGAGAATGTATGGGGTGCTCACTGCTGGGGAACCTCCATTGGAAGCGTGAACCAAAACGTTGCTCCATGTCCGACCGATCCCTCCGCCCGTAGGGTGCCTCCATGGCGATGGATGATGCGTGCGACGGTAGCGAGCCCGATTCCCGTTCCTTCGAACTCGTCGGCGGCGTGAAGGCGCTGGAAGGCTCCGAACAGTTTATTCGCATAGGCCATGTCGAAACCCGCACCGTTATCACGCACGAAAAACTCTCCCGAGGGGTCGCGCCCAAAGGCGATAGCTGGCTCCTCGGATTTGCGCGTAAATTTCCAAGCATTTCCAACCAAATTTCCGAGCGCCGCACGGACGAGCGCGGGATCGCCGAGGCCGATGAGGTTCCCCTCGATCTCGACGGCGACGCGACGCTCGGGTTCGGCTACCGCGAGCTCTGAAACGATGCCGGCAAACATCTCCCCGAGATCGATCGTTTCGAAATGGATCGGGGCGCGAGCGATTTTTGCGAGTCGCAGGAGTGCGTCGATAAGCTCGGCCATACGCTTTGCGGCCGAGCGTACGCGACCGAGATAGCCTCTCGCTGTTTCATCGAGCAAAGCGTGATAGTCTTCGTCGAGGACCTGGCTGAACCCATCGATCGCTCTCAGTGGTGCGCGAAGATCGTGGGAGACGGAATACGCGAAGGATTCCAACTCCTGATTTGCGGCTTCAAGCTGCGTGGTTCGTTCGGCGACCCGCTGCTCGAGCGTTGCATTGAGGTCGCGAATCGCTCGCTCGCTGTTAATGCGATTGGTAATGTCGCGAATATACCCGGCCAGGCCATCGGCAAACGGGTAGATTCGCATGTCATACCATCGGTTGTTGAGACCGAACCGCAACTCCAGCGTCACGGGTTTTCGAGTCGCGAGTGCTTCCTCGAATGCAGCGCGTACCATGCTCTCCGAGGAACGATCGACAAAGTTCAACATAGGTTTCCCAATGAGTGCCTCCTTTGTCGATCCATAAAACTGTGCCAACCGTTCGTTAACGTAGATGATACATAACGATTTGTCGACTGCGACGAATGCATCGGTAATACTGTCGAGGATCTCGCGGGTCTGCGCGGTCGCGCGCGTACTGTGAAAGACCTCGGCGATCGTCGTTGCGACGCTCTCCACAAAACGAAGCCGCGACTCGTCGAAGTCGCGCGCTCGCGGACTACCAACCACGATCATCCCGATTGGCTCGCTCTCGGTTCCGATAGGGACGCAGGCAACCGAGACGATGCCCTTCTCCATCCGCGCGCGCGCGTCGAGAAACGGCGAATCGTCGGAGAGCCGATCGACCACGATCGCCTCCGCTCGACGAATTTGCGCCGAACCCCCAAAATCGAGCGTCTCGTCCTCGGGGCGGGCCGAAGCAACGCCCTCGCCGAGCTCGCCGACCCGTTCGTATCGATCGAGCGAGGAACGATAGCGATACATCTCGGCGGCCGGGAGGTCGAGATAGGTGCAGAGAAGCTCCAGCGCTTCCTCGCTCACGCGCGGCAACGATGCCTGCGAGAGTGCGAGGCGCCCGAATTCGATGAGGGCAGCCTGTTGGTTGTTTCGTTCGGTCAGAACGCGCTCGGCCTCGACGCGTTCGGTGACATCGCGAAAGTAGACGGAGATGCCGTCGGGCGCTGGGAAGGCCTTCACGTCGAACCAGAGGTACGATGTGAGAGAGTACTCGACGAACGAGGTCGGGGCGCCGGTATCGAGCGCCTTTTGGTACTGCTCTTCGAAGACGGAGTTCGCAAAGGTCGGGAAGAGATCGCGCACCCTCATGCCGACGACATCCCGGCCCACTGCGCCGAGCAAGCGCTTTGCCTCTCCGTTCATAAACCGGATGCACATCTCACGGTCGAGCACGAAGAAGCCGTCGGTGATGCGTTCGAGGACCTCACCGAGATCGACGGGCAGCGTATGACTTTTAGCGGCTCCCATCCCGTTCGCGCGCTTCCTTCTCAGGCGTTACCCTCCCTCCGGTTACGTTAATCTTTTTCCGGTACTTCCGGGATAAATCTTAGGAAACAGCCGGCGCCCAACGGAGTCGTCGAGCTATTATGTTTCGCTTTCGTAAAGGCGTCACGCTTACTTGGGCCGGAACTGAAGCGACAGCGAGTTGATACAGTAGCGCGTTCCCTCCGGGCCGGGTCCGTCGTCGAACACGTGCCCGAGATGGGAATCGCACCGTTTGCAGCGGACCTCGGTGCGAATCATGCCGTGGCTACGATCCTCGATCAGGCGGACGCGCTCCAACTCCTCGGGACGGGTAAAGCTCGGCCAGCCGCAGTGCGATTCGAATTTCGCGTCAGCGGTAAAAAGCGCGGCGCCGCAGCCTCCGCAGAGATAAGTTCCTTCGGCATCGACGGCGAGCAACGAGCCGGTAAAGGGGCGCTCGGTGCCGGCTTCGCGCAGAACGTGATAGCGCTCGGGCCCAAGTTGGGCGAGCCACTCGCTCTCGCTTTTGAGGATCTCGGGGGTTTCACGGTCGTTCATACGTTTGAGAATAACGCCCGACGGAGCGTGACGGATGCAACGAATACCCCGCATTCGAAAACGCGAGGCTGGAGCCGTTGATGGGGATTGAATTGGTGGGCCAAATGTGGGCCACTCATTATTCAGCCCTCAGGGCAACGCGTAACACCCGTCGAAGGTCGAACGCCTTGCGCGGGTGCTTTCGCAGGTCCTCGGGCCTTGCAGGCGGGCTCACGGAGCATCGTATCCGCTCTCGGTATCCAACATAGCCCTATAACGCTCGCGCGCGCGGGCGCGCGTCGGGTGTGCGAAAAACTCTGCGATTCGGTGAGTCACAGAATGCTCTATCAACGCAAATTCGTCGACGACTTCGTCGCCACTTCGACGAAGGTCATGAACGCGGACTGCTTCGACCTCGCGACGTGAGGCCACTCTGGCGGCCGCCAGGTGGGATCCGCAGTGCGAGACGCCGCCGGACGAATGCGGTAGACGTGAAGTTTCTGTTTGCGCAGGTGAGGCGCGGTTCACGGACAACGGCTCTACGCATGGAACGTTTTCAAACTCCGCTCGAAACCGTCCAGAGCGTCGATCTCGAGCGATACGCGGGCCGTTGGTTCGAGATTGCGCGCGCGCCGGCTCCCTTCGAACGGGAGACCGATCGCAACGTAACCGCCGAGTACACGCTGCGGCCGGGCAACCGGGTTCGCGTCGAAAATCGCTGCACGCAGCCGGACGGGCGCATCCGGGCCGCCTCCGGAAGCGCCCGTGTGAAGGATCCGAAGACCAACGCGAAGCTGCTGGTGAAGTTCTTTCCGCTCATGCCGGCGGCGGACTATTGGATCGTCGGACTCGATGAAGA
>JABEUW010000068.1 GCA_013043945.1 Vulcanimicrobiota bacterium
ACGGGAAACGTATCGAAGCGATGCCTCATCTCACTACAAGGAGGCATTCCGTGCCATCCTACGAGCAGGGGAGACTCTTTCGCGCCTGCAAAGGTCGATAGGATGCTTTCGACATGTCGCGCTTTCGCCCTCGCCGCAACGCTGATTGCAACGATTGGAGCGGCGGCGGCACCGAAGCCGGCGAGCCTCTGCGACGGAGGGCTCCTCGCGATTCTCAACCGTCCGACCATCGGCTATTCGACCTGCGCGGTCGCGCCGCGCCGGGTGGTCGGCGAGTTCGGCATCCAAAACACCGTCGATGCCGCCGGGAGCAATCTCAGCCTCGGACAGGGATTTTTGCGCTACGGGCTCGGGCACGGATTCGAGGCCGATATCGATGCCCCGAACGTTATTGCGGGCAGCAGCGTGCCCTTCGCCGGGCTCCAGGACCTTGGGCTCGGCCTGAAGTGGCAGTTTCTCGACCGCCCAACCCTCGGTGGCGCCTTCGACCTCATCCAGAGCCTACCGACCGCGCGGGCCGGGGTAAGCCTCGGCGCCCCCTCGACCACGCTGAATCTCGACCTCGCGACCGCCCTGGGCTCGCGTTCGGGGCTCGGTATCACGCTCGCCGCGATCGATACCAGCGGCTTCGGAGGCGGTGGTGCGCGGCAGCGCTACTTCGCCTTCCAACCCTCGATGGCGCTCACGAACCTCATCACCCCGCGCCTACAGATCTATCTCGAAGGGGTCGCGCTTTCACGCACCGCGCCCGATGCCCCCGGAGCGTTCACGATCGACGGCGGCTTCCAGTACGCCGCGACCCCGAGCCTCGAACTCGATATCGAGGGCGCGCAATCGACGAGCGCGGGAATCCACGCCCATTATTTCGGGCTTGGTTTCGGTATCGCCGTCTGACGTCCGCGCGCGTATTGCGGCGGCACGAAACTCTCGCCCCCGAGCCGATCGACGGCATCCCAGAGCCAGCGCGGATCGCGCAGAAAACCTCGCGCGAGGGCCACAAAATCGGCCTCTCCATCGCGCACGATACGATCGGCATACTCCGGATCGACGATCATCCCGACGGCGATCGTCGCCATACCGGTCGCCGCACGAATCGCCTTTGCAAATCCCACTTGGTAGCCCGGTGCGGGATGAATCTTTTGCAACGGTGAGAGCCCACCCCCACTAACGTCGACGAAATCGCAACCGCGTTCGGCGAGCTGCCGCACTAGGACGATCGACGCATCGAGATCCCACCCGCCCTCGACGAAATCGGTCGCCGATATACGCACGCCGACCGGCATCTCGGTGGGCAACGCATCGCGCACCGCTTGGAAAAGCTCCAGCGGAAATCGCATGCGATTCTCCAACGATCCACCGTACTCGTCGTTACGATGATTGCTCAGCGGCGAGAGAAATTGATGCGCGAGATAGCCGTGCGCGAAATGGAGTTCCACCACGTCGACGCCGGCTCGCCGCGCGCGTTGCGCCGCCGCGACGAAGTCCGCGATCGTCGTTTCGATGCCGGCACGATCGAGCGCGAGCGGTTCCGCCCAGCCTTCGTCGTATGCGAGCGCACTTGGCGCGATCGGCTGCCAGAGCGCCGGGTTTGGCGGTAGGTCGCCGGCGGGGAACGGAGGGCGCGTGCCTCCTTTGCGCCCGGCGTGGCCGAGTTGAATGCCGACCCGACTCTGCGACCAGGTTTTCAAAAAATCGACGACGCGTTTGAGCCCGCGTTCGTTTTCATCGCTATAGAGACCGAGGCAATGCGGCGTGATGCGCCCTTCCGGGTTTACGTGCGTCGCCTCAAAAAAAACTAATCCCGGCCCGGAGAGCGCGAGATGGCCGAGATTGACGAGATGCCAATCCGACGCGGTACCGTCGATCGCGGAGTATTGACACATCGGTGAAACCACGACGCGATTGGAAATCTCAACGGAGCGCAACGAAAACGATGAAAATAATGATGCGGGCATACTCGGTCAAACCACCGAGCGCGCGTGTTGGTTTCCGGCGAAATTATTTGGGAAGGCCGGGGCTTGAACCCGGATGCCCTTGCGAGCGGCAGATTTTAAGTCTGCTGTGTCTACCGATTCCACCACCCTCCCGTCCCGCCCTGATGCCGCGCGACCGCCAGCGCATCCTGCTGCTGCAGGAGATAGCCGAGCAGGAGATCCCCCGCCGTTACCGTCGCGCTCTCCATCTTCAAGCATTCGAGCGCGCTCGCGAGAATCAGCACGCCCGCCGGAAGAATATCTGCGCGCTGTGCTTTGACGCCTTCGAGCGCTCGTCGTTCCTCGATACCGAGCGCACAGAGCCGCACGAAGGTCGCCTCGAGCCGCTCGCGCGTGAGTTCGTAGCGTTCGATGCGCCCTCGTTTCGCGCGAATCAGCGACGCCGCACTCGTCGCACTCCCGCCGACCAGGGCAATACGTTGCGCGCCGCGCAACGCGCTCAGCGGCGCGAGCCGCTCGCCGGCGAGCGCTCGAGCGCGCTCCACGGGGCCCTCGCCGATCGGCCCGTATTGCCCGCCGAGCTCCGGAACCGCCTCGGTGAGCCGTACCGCACCGAGTTCCACCGAGAGCGAGCGCTGCGGCAGATTGCCCTCACCGATTGCATATTCGGTGCTCCCGCCTCCGACATCGATCGCTCCGGTCAGCGTTCCCGAACTCGGCGGAAGGCTCGCGAGCGCACCGCGAAAGGAGGCGGCGGCTTCTTCTTCGCCCGAGAGCACGCGAAGCGGTACCCCGGTAATGCGCTCGACGGCACGCGAAAAAGCGTCGCGATTCGTCGCTCTACGTACCGCGCTCGTCGCTATTGCGTAAAGGCGTAGGTAGTGTCCGCGCACGCTGCCCGCGTGCACGCGTACCGCTTCGAGCGTTCGCTCCATCGGTTCCTCGCCGAGCATCCCGCTCTCGCCGACCCCTTCACCGAGGCGTGTGCCGATGGAACGTTCGACCGCGACGTGCGGTCGCCCATCGTGTGCATCGGCGAGCAGCACGCGCGTCGAGTTCGTTCCGATCGAAATGACGGCGAGATAGCCGCTCAAGGTTTGCTATCGTTGCGTTTTTTGGGAACGAAACGCCGGCGGCGTTGCGGCGACGCGGCGCGCGCCTCCTCATCGCTCTCGCTTCCATCACCTTGATTGAAGCGCAACAATCGCTCTTCGAACGCATCGTCGCGCTGAATCGGCAGTACTTTTGCCTCCAACCGTCGGTTGCGCGGGACGACCGCCAATTCGATCTCGCGTTCGCTCTGCAGCGCGCGTTCTAGGAAATTCCGGTATGCCGCCACTTCGTTTTCGTTGATACTCGCCAATTCACCGTTCTCCAAACGCACGAGCGCACCGTGTGCATGAATCTGCACGACGGTTCCGTTTCGTTTCGCGGGATTACTCAATGGACGGCGGGCGAGGGGCGAGGTTCGACGATGACCATGCGTTCGTTGGGCGCGAGCATGCGTAGCCGTTCGTGAATTTCGGGAATCGCTCCGCGTGCGGTCCGCAAGCGAACGATACGGCGGCGCAACCGCACGTCACGCCGTTCGTAGGTCGCGATTTGCGCGTGCGTTTGTCGCAGATCGGATGCGAGTTTCAAGTCGGTGCCGACGACGCGAGCGAACTGCGCCGCGACGAGGAGCACGAAAACCGATCCCACGGCGATCGCAGCAAGGCGCCGGGCCGAGCGTACGAGCGGGTGCTGCGCGAGGCGAACGATCACGGCGCACCGTCCGTAGCGAGCGAGTCGCGCCAACTCCCCAGACGACGATATTTTTCGTACCGGGCGTTCAGAAGGTCGGGGAGCGAGAACGACTCGAGAAGGTCGAGCACCGCGCCGATGCGATCGAGTACGCGCGTCACCGTTGCGGCCGCATCGCGATGCGCGCCGCCGAGCGGCTCGGGAATGACTTCATCGACGATGCCGAAGCCGCGCAGATCCGAGGCCGTCAATTTTAAGTGCGCCGCTGCCTCATCGGCCTTACTCGCATCGCCCCAAAGGATCGCGGCGCAGCCCTCCGGCGATGCGACCGAGTAGACGCTATGTTCGAGCATTAAAACGCGATCCGCGATCGCTAACGCTAACGCGCCGCCGGAGCCGCCCTCGCCGATCACGACGCAGAGCGTCGGCACTCGGAGCGCGGCGAAGACTTCGAGCGATGCCGCGATCGCTTCGGACTGCGCGTGCTCCTCGGAGAGAATCCCGGGATCGGCGCCCTTCGTATCGACGAAGGTCACCAACGGAAGATTAAAGCGCTGCGCGAGCAGAGCGAGCCGTTCGCCCTTCCGGTACCCCTCGGGCGTCGACATACCGAAGTTCCGCGCGAGATTCTCTTTCATATCGCGCCCCCGTTGTTGCCCGATCGCCACGATTGAGTGACCGCCGAGGCGCGCGAAACCACCGACGATCGCCGGATCGTCGCGGAACATGCGGTCGCCGTGCAATTCGTCGAACGCGTCGAGCCCGGCGATATAACCGAGCGTCGTCGGGCGCCGAGGGTGGCGCGCCATATGCACTTTTTCCCACGGCGAGAGCGAACCGAAGACTTCGGCGAGCAGCTGGCGATATTTGCTTTCGAGCGAGGCGATCTCCGCGGACATATCGATCCGCTGCCCTTCGTTCGCCGAGCGCAAATCCTCGATGCGTCGCTCGAGTTCCAGAAGCCCCTTCTCGCGTTCGAGCAGCGGGTTCATGCCGATAACTCCGCCCGTTTGCGGCGCTGCATTCCGGCGCGTGCGTATCCCAGCAACCGTTCGAGCGTCGGTTTGAGGTTCGGACGATCGACGACGCCGTCGATATGGCCGCGCTCGAGTAAAAACTCGGCGGTCTGAAAACGATCGGGAAGCCGCTGCCGAATCGTCTGTTCGATGACGCGGCGACCCGCGAATCCGATCATCGCGTTCCGCTCGGCGAGAATGACGTCGGCCTGAAAAGCAAAGGAGGCAGAGACGCCGCCGGTCGTCGGGTCGGTAAGGACGGTGAGAAACGGCTGCCCGCTCGCTTTGAGGCGCACCACCGCGGCCGTGGTTTTCGCCATCTGCATCAACGCGAGCATGCCTTCTTCCATGCGTGCTCCCCCCGACGCGGTGAAGATCGCGCAGGGGAGCCCTCGCTCCGTCGCCGCTTCGATGAGGCGCGTCAGGCGTTCGCCGACGACCGAGCCCATCGTTCCGCCGCGAAAATGAAAGTCCATAACCCCGAGCGCGAGTTCGTAGCCTCCGATACTTCCGAAGCCGCAGAGCACCGCTTCGTCCATGCCGCTCTTTGCAGCGTCGGCGGCGAGTTTCTGCGGATAGCTCTTTTTATCGGTCCAGGAGAGGGGATCGGCTGGGAGAATGCCGCGCGCGATCTCTTCGAAATCGCCATCGATTAACGATAGAATGCGGTCGTGCGCGTGCATGCGAAAGTGATGCGAGCAACGGACGCAGACGTCGAGATTCGCCGAAAGGTCGGGGCGATAGAGTACCTCGCCGCAGCTCGGGCACTTCACCCATTGCGCTGCGTCATCGCGCACTTTTTCACGATTTCGGCCGCCGCGCAGCCAGTCCGCCATCGGCATCGCTTACGCCTTCGCGCCAGTGAGTCGGCGACGATAGAGCCGGCTCAGTTGCTTGAGGTAGTTGAAAATCTCGCTCTGGTTGAGTTTCGATTCACCGACGATTCGATCGGTGAAGACGTACGGAATCTCGAGCGCTCGACCGTAGTGAGCCTTGGCGATCACCTCCAGGCCGATTTTAAAGCCGATCGGGTCGAGGTCCACGCCATCGAGTGCCTCGCGCTTCACCAGGAAGAAGCCGCTCGTCACATCTGCAATCGGCGTCAGCGGCCGCGCGAGCATACAGGCGACACGCGACGTAAAGATGCGCTTTGCCGGCCAGTTGGCGATGCCTCCGCCGGGAACGTATCGGCTGCCGACCGCGAGCCCGTACTGCCCCGAGGCGAGCGCTTCGACCATGTTGGGAAGAATGCGGATATCGTGGCTGAAATCGGCGTCCATCGCGCCCAAAGCGCGCGATTCGGGCCGCGCGGCTTTCCAACCGTCGATCACGCCGCTGGAGAGCCCCATCTTTCCCGGGCGGTGCAGGCAGCGAACGGGCAGTTCGGCCGCGAGCCGATCGACGATACCCCCGGTACCGTCGGGCGAGTTATCGTCGACGACGACGATCTCACCATCGAGCCCTGCGCCCCGAAAAACGTCGACGGCTCCCCGAAGGAGCCGTTCGATGCCACCGGCTTCGTTGTAGGTCGGGACCACGATGGTAAAGGGCAGGGCGCTCATATATCCTGCAACTCTACGACGTCGAACGCAATTGTTCCGCCCCATCCGAGCGACGCGAGCGGCTGCGCTTTCGGGCATACATCGCGGCGTCGGCCTGTTCGATCAGCCGAGCCGTATCGGTCGCATCGTTAGGGAAGAGGGCGATACCGACACTCGCGCCGATGGGGATGGAGAGGTTTCGCGCTTCGACGGGCTGCGCGAGTGCTTCGGCGATCCGGCGTTCGAGCCGTTCGATGGAGAGATCGGTCGCATCGCTCTGAATGACGGCGAACTCGTCGCCGCCGATGCGAGCGATGGTATCGGAGGCACGCACAACACCATCGAAACGGCGCGCAACTTCGAGGAGTACTTCGTCACCGACACCATGTCCGTATGTGTCGTTGACTCCCTTAAATCCGTCGAGATCGATATAAAAGAGTGCGACCTGAGCGTTGGAACGTGTGGCGCGAGTTATTTCGCGGCGTAAGGACTCCGCAAAATTACTACGATTCGGCAACGACGTGAGCGGATCGTAAAAAGCGAGTTCACCCATACGCTTCACTTGAAGGTCGCGCTCCATTGCCGAACCCAGGAGCGCCGCAAGGAGTCGCATGAAGTCGCGATCGGCATCGTCGAAACGCATCGCTCCCGAGCGCGGGCGTCGCGACTCAAACGAGACGGTACCATACGGCACGCCTTCGACCCAAATGGTAGCGAGCAGCAAACTGCGCCAACCTTGCCAATCCGTCGCGGGGTCGAGCCGCCAACTGCCCCCCTGCGTATCGTCGATTGCCAAAACGACGTCGGTGCCGAAAGCCTCTCGACTAAAGGTGCGCCCGAACGCGATCTCCATTCCCACCGGAATTTCGGTCGCACCGACACAACGCTCAACGACGACCGCGTCGCCCTTCACGTGCGTCACGAAGCAAGCATCGGCACCGAGCGATTCGATGCCGAAACGCATGACGCGTTCGATCTGTGCGTCGAACTCGAGCCCGGAGGCGGCCGCAAGCGCGAGCAACTCGCGCATGCGTTCGCTGCGCATACGCTCTCGATGCGCGAGATCGCGCATTTCGGAGACATCTTCGAGCGCTACGTAGGCGCCTTCGATCGAACGATCGACGACGATCGGAGAGAACGAGCAGCGCATCGAGACGCTCTCGCCGTTATTGCGAACGACATTGAGTTCGCTTTGCGGATGCTCGCCCAACATGACGCGCGCAAACGCGGTCCGAAGCGTCGTAAGATCGTCGGGCGAGACATCTTCCTCAAAAAGCCGAAATGCAATGGCAAGCGATACGCCGCCGAAGCGTTCAAACGCCGCATTGACCCGCCGGTAGCGTCCCTGTGCATCGAGTTCGATCAGCGGGGTCGCGTGACCGTCGAAAAGGGCGTCGAATCGTTGCTCGATCTGCGCGCTGCTCGCTTCGAGGGGAACGATCTGTCGAAGGTCTCGCGCCGTTGCAAGAACGGCGATCGGCTTCCCCTCTTCAACGATTGGAGCAACGGTTGCCAACACGTCGAGTCGGGCACTCTGCGCATCGATAAAGCGTGTGACGAGATACTCGGTCGAGCCCGAGGCGGCTCGTTCGAAGGCGGCGGAGGTTTCTTCGATCGATTCGGGAGCGATGTGCGTTACGAAATGACGCCCGAGCATCTCTCCGGGGGCATATCCTAAAAAAGCAACCGCCGCCGCATTTCCGTGGATGAGGTGACCTTCTAAATCGTAGATCGCTATCGCGTCGGGGCTGCGGTCGTAGAGTGCCGCGAAGCGCGCGCGCAGTTGAAGATATTTTTGTCGCCCGGCTCCCAGGTTTGCGACGAGTTTCCGGCGTTCTATTTCGATCGCGATCGTTGCGATTAGAAAAACGAGGGCGATAATGCCGAGGGCGGCGACAACGACGATCGAGAGCGCCACTACCGTACCCCCGCGGGACGACGCGCTTGTTTCGCTTGGTACATTTTCGCGTCGGCGGCGGCCAATAACGAGCTGGGATCGTTTCCATCGAGTCCGAAGATCGCCGGGCCGACCGAGATGCCCACGGGAAGATCGATCTCCGCGAATGGCTCTCTCATGGCTTTTTCGATGCGTGCGGTACAACGATCCAGGCTATCGCTCCGCAGATCGTTGAGCACGACCACGAACTCGTCGCCGCCGATGCGGGCGACGAGTTCGTCGCCGCGCACGACGCCGACGAGGCGATGCCCCACTTCGGCGAGTATGCGGTCCCCCACGGCGTGGCCGAAGCGATCGTTCACGCTCTTAAAACCATCGAGATCGAGAAAGAGAATACCCAACTCTCCTCCATTGCGCTTCGTGCGAACGATTTCCCGTTCGAGGCGCTGGGCGAGCAAGGTGCGATTGGCGAGCCCCGTGAGCGGATCGCGGAGAGCGAGGTCCCCCAGCGTCCGCGCTCGCCGGTCGCGTTCGAAGGCGCTCCCCAGTAATGCAGCCATCAGCTTCACGAAGTCGACATCGTTGGCGTCGAACGGCGTCTCTCGGAGAAATTTCGAGGAGAACGCCAACGCTCCGAATCGAATCCCTTCCACGGTGATCGGCGCTCCTAAAAAGCATCGCCACGGCTCGCCTTCGGCCGCGACATCCTCGTGAAACGAACTCTCGCGTATGTCGTTAATCACCAACGGCGTCTCGTTCTCCAACAATTGCCGCGATATCGCTCGCACGATCGGCACGCGATCCCCGAGGGCGAACCGCCCCGAGCCGCCTTTGGCGCGGATCACAAAATCGTCGCCGTCGATGCCGAGCACGTAACCGATCTCCATTTCGAGAATGCGGCGGCCGAAATCGAGCACTCGCGCGAGCAATGGTTCGAGCTCGTCTTGGGGAACCGTCGCCAGACGATAGAGTTCGCGTAATTTTTCCCGCGTCAACTCCTCGCGCCGTTCGAATGCACGCTGCGCGCTCAGATCTCGCATGATGATGTAGTAGCCCTCGATCTCCGTTCCATGCGCCATCGGAATGAGCGCAGCTATCACCGGAAGAACGTGGCCGTCCTTACAACGTAATTGCGACTCGGCTTCAAACGCTTCGCCAGCCATGACCCGGCGATAGGCATTCTCCCGAATATCCTCCGACCCGGTCGCCGAAAAGAGCGCGGAGGTCTCGCCGACCAGTTCGTCGCTTCCGTACCCCGAGATGCGCTCGAAGGCCGCATTCGCGCGAAGGATATGGCGATCGGCACCGAGTTGAAGCATCGGTTCGTAATTGATATCGAAGAGCGAACGGAAACGCTCGGTTTCGAAGAGCAGCTCGCGCTCCAAGATCCGCAGCGGGCGCAGATCCTTCGCGATCCCAAAGACACCGACGACCGCTCCTCCGCTGATAATCGGAACGAAAGTTGCCCAGACGGGAATGCGTTGAGCGTGCACGCCGAGTGCCAACGTCTCGAATTCCACCGCGTCCCCCTTGAGGGCGCGGGCGAAATAGCGCTGGACTTCATCGCGCCGCTCGGCGGTGACGCAATCGATGATGCGAAACGCCGTGCCGTCACCGCCTCCATCGCCGAATAACTCCCGGGCCGGTGCATTCGCTTGTTGCAAGATTCCATCGATATCCCAAAGGATGCCGATATCGGGAATCTTGGTAAACAACCGCTCGAAGCGCTCGCGTTCGAGCTCGATCTCTGCGGCGTAGGCCGCAAAACGTCGAATCGTCGGCAACATCATCGAGCGCCATATAACGCCGAGTACCAGAACGATCGTCGCACCGGCAACCGCAATCACGATCGCCGCGAGGTGATGGAGCGGCCAGACAACCGCGGCCGCCACGACGGAGAAGAGCGCCGCTGCGAAGGCGGCGAGGCCGAACGCGCGCGCAGAGAAGGTGAAAAAGCGCCCTTCCTCCCGTTTCGGAGCTTCGGCTAGGAGCATCCTACCGAGCATACGCGAGCCCCCCCAGGCCGTCAAATCGCGGCTTTTAGAGCACTGTTAGAAGTACGGCAGCCGATAGCACGACTCCGGCCGTCTCGGTGCGCAATATTCGCAGACCGAACCTGAGCATCCGCGCGCCGGCGGCGGCGGATCGTTCGGCCTCCCCGGCGCTGAATCCACCCTCGGGACCCACCAGCCCCAGCGCGCTCTCCGCTCCCGCGAGCGCCTCTTGCAACAGCGGAAGAGGCGAATGAAGCGGGGCGAGCTCCCAGGGCATAAGGAGCGCGTCGTACTCGCCGGCTTCGAGCAAGAGTGCCTCAAGCGAGAGGGGGGCGGCGATCTCCATCGGCTCGCTCCGTCCGCTCTGCAGCGCCGCCGAACGAGCGAGCCGCCGCCAGCGATCGAGTTTCCCAGGCGAGCAATCGCGGGCGATGCAGCGGTCGGTGATCAGCGGCACCAGACGGGCGACCCCGAGTTCGCTCGCCTTCTCGACGACGTACTCCATCTTGCTGCCCTTCGGTATCCCCTGCGCTAAGGTGAAGCGCAGCGTGCGCGCCGGCTCCGGCTCGACGAGTCGCTCGCGCGGCAGTACCAACGCCGTGCGTTCGAGCCGTTCGATCGTACAACGATAGCGCGCGCCTGCGGAATCGAGAATCTCCAACTCGTCGCCGACGCGAGCGCGCATGACGAGCTTGAGCTTGCGCGCATCCTCGCCGACGATCTCGGACGGTTCGCCGATACGAACGATCCCTTCGACGAAAAAACGCATCATCGATTATTCCGGGCGAAAGGCTTCTTTAAGACGCTCGAAAAACGAACGCTCTTCGATTTCGTCGCCGCCGAGCTTGGCAAATTCTTCCAATAGTTCGCGTTGTTTTTTCGAGACGCGCGTCGGCGTAACGACGTGAACGGTCACGTGATGGTCGCCGCGTTGCCCGCCGCGAACGCTCGGCATCCCATGTCCGCGCATGCGCAGCGTCGTTCCCGTCTGCGTGCCGGGCGGGATCGTCAGATCCAACTCACCTTCCAACGACGATACGCGCAGGGTTGCGCCGAGTGCGGCGTGCGTGAACGCGATCGGAATATCGACCGCCGTGTCCATTCCCTCGCGCCGAAAGCGTTCGTGGCGCCGCACGCTCAGATAGACGAAGAGATCGCCCGCGGCCCCACCGCGAATGCCGCCTTCGCCGCTACCGGCGATGCGAATGCGCGCGCCGTCGTCGACGCCGGCGGGAATTTTTACCGTAAGCTTGCGCTCGCTCTCCTTGCGCCCGCGTCCTCCGCAACTCTCGCAAGGGCGCGCGACCATCTGGCCGTCGCCGCCGCAGCGCGGGCAGGTACTCTGGGTGACGAACGGCCCGAGCGGCGTCTGTCGCGCGACGCGCACGACGCCGGTGCCCGCGCATTGAACGCAGGGCGCGACGGTGCTGCCTTCGGCGGCGCCGCTGCCGGAGCAGGTTTCGCATTGACCGAGATGCGTGAATGTGAGCTCGCGCGTCGTTCCGGCGAACGCTTCTTCCAGCGAGATATCGAGATCGTATCGCAGGTCGCTCCCGCGTTGCGGCCCGGAACGGCGCTGCTGGCCACCGTTGCGCATCTCGCTGAAGAACATATCGAAGATATCGCCGAAACCACCGCCGCCGCCGAACGGCGACCCCGTAAAGCCTTCGTTGGGGTCGGCGGTACCGAAGCGGTCGTAGCGCGCACGCTTTTCGGGATTCGAGAGCACCTCGTATGCTTCGTTGATCTCTTTGAAGCGCGTCTCGGCGTTCGCCTTATCGGAGGCGACATCGGGGTGATGCTGCCGCGCCAATTGGCGATATGCACGTTTGATGGCTTCGGGCGCCGCATCGCGAGCAACGCCTAAGACTTCGTAATAATCTACGCTGGGCATGGGTGTGTTGCTGTACGTTCCTTACTTTACTTCGACATCGTGGAGGCGTTCGGAGAGCGTCTCGGCGGTTCCCGATGCGAGCGCCAAGAGCCGCGCATACGGCATGCGCCGCGGTCCGAGAATCGAAAGCATCCCAACCGCACGTTCGCCGAAGCGATAGGGAACCGTAACCAGCGAGAGATCGGCGAGCTCCTCGCTTCCTAGTTCGTGGCCGATCTTCACGCTTGCAGTGGGGCTATCGAAGGCGTCGGCGACGAGATCGTAGAGCGTTCTCTGCTCTTCGAGGATCCGAAGTATAGAACGCAGCTTGCGAACGTCGCGAAACTCCGGCTGGTCGAGAAGGTGCTGCGCGCCCGAGGCGGAGATACCGGGCTGCTCTTGCGTCCGCGCACCGATGAATGCCGCGCGCACCGCTGCGGCCATATCGTCGCCGAAGCCGCAACTCTTCGTAAGCGCCGTCAGCGATCGATCGTCGCAATCGCGCAAAAGCCTACCGGCAAAGGTCGCGTTGAGGGCATTGGAGAGCCGCGTGAGATCGTCGGGCGAGAGGTCGTTTCGCAGTTCAAAGAGCGATTGCGAGGCAACGCCGAGCGAGGTGACGATGATCGCGATGCCCGAGCGCTCGGCGATCCAGATGAGTTGTACGTAACGAAAACTCTGCGTGTCGCTCTGCGGCTTGGTGACAAAGGCGAGATTTCCCGCGAGCCGTCCCAAGAGCCGGCTGCTCTGCTCGACGATTTCATCGAGTTGCGCGCGCGCATCGCGCATTTCGTCGCGAATGCGGCGACGCTCGTCGGCGCCGAGTTCTTCGGGCGACATCAACGCATCGACGTAGGTACGATATCCCGCGTCGGAGGGAACGCGCCCGGCGGAGGTATGCGGCTGCTCGAGGTATCCCCCGGCTTCGAGATCCGCCATTTCGTTGCGCACCGTCGCCGAGCTGACGCCAAGATTATATTTCTGGGTCAGTGCCTGCGAGCCCACGGGTTCGCCGGTCGCGATATATTCGTAGACCACCGTGGCGAGAATGTAGGCTTTGCGCTTGTCGAGCCCGTCGACCTCGTTCTCCATCACTCGTAGTTTAGCACTCCGAGCAAGCGAGTGCGAAGCTCGGGCGCCAGGGCGACAAAGGTCGACCGCCAATCACCGCAGCATGGAATCGAAAGCCATCGAATCGCTGCTCGACGAACGGCGCGCCTTCCCGCCCCCTCCGGCCTTCGCCGCCCAGGCGAACGCCGGCCCGGGGATCTACGCCGAGGCCGAGGGCGACCCCCTCGCCTTCTGGGCCGGCTGGGCGCGAAAGCTGCACTGGTCGCGCCCCTTCACGCGGGTCCTCGACTGGGAGGAGCCGTTCGCGCAGTGGTTCGCCGATGGGGCGATCAACGCGTCGGTCAACTGCCTCGACCGCCACGTCGAAGCCGGGCTCGGCGCGCGCATCGCCTACTACTACGAAGGCGAGCCGGGGGATCGGCGTGCGATCACCTACCGCGCCCTGCTCGAGGAGGTCTGTCGGTTCGCCAACGCCCTGCGCAGACTCGGCATCGAACGCGGCGACCGCGTGGCGATCTACATGCCGATGATTCCCGAGCTTCCCGTCGCGATGTTAGCCTGCGCGCGCATCGGTGCGGCGCACTCCGTTATTTTCGGGGGCTTCTCACCCGATGCGATTATCGACCGCGTCAACGATGCGGAGTGCGTCGCGTTGATTACCGCCGATCAAGGGTGGCGGCGCGGTAATAAAGTCCCGCTCAAAGCGAACTGCGACGTGGCGATGGCACAGACGCCCTCGATCCGTCACTGTATCGTCGCCAAACGCGTCGGCGACCCGGTGACGATGATGCCGGATCGCGACCTGTGGTGGGACGACCTCGTCGCTCGCGAATCGACGACCTGCGAACCCGCACAAACGATGGCCGAAGACCTGCTCTTTCTGCTCTATACCAGCGGGACGACCGCAAAGCCGAAGGGGATCAAGCACACGACCGGCGGCTACCTCACGCACGTGAGTGCGACGCATCAATTGGTCTTCGATCTCAAGGCCGAGCGCGATATTTATTGGTGTGCCGCCGACATCGGTTGGGTCACGGGTCACTCCTACATCGTCTACGGGCCGCTCTGCAACGCTGCGACGAGCGTTATCTACGAAGGCACGCCCGATTACCCGGAAAAAGATCGCCTCTGGGAGATCGTCGAACGCTACGGCGTTACCATTCTCTACACCGCACCGACCGCGATTCGCACCTTCATGAAGTGGGGAACGCAGCATTTAGAGCGCCACGATCTTTCTTCGCTGCGACTCTTGGGCTCGGTCGGTGAACCGATCAATCCCGAAGCCTGGATCTGGTATCGCGAGCACGTCGGCGGCGGGCGTTGCCCGATCGTCGATACCTGGTGGCAGACGGAGACCGGCGGCATGATGATCTCGCCGTTGCCCGGCGTTACGACGGCGCTTCCGGGGAGCGCGACGAAGCCGCTCCCGGGCATCTCCGCCGATATCGTCGACGAAGCCGGCAAGAGCGTTCCGCTCGGCGGTGGTGGATATATCGTTATTACGCAGCCTTGGCCGGGAATGACGCGCGGCATCTACGGCGACGACGAACGCTTCCGCGAAACCTACTGGTCGAAGTTCCCGCATCTCTATCTCGCGGGGGACGGCTGCCACCGCGACGATCGCGGCAACTATTGGTTTATGGGGCGCATCGACGACGTGATGAATGTCAGCGGGCACCGCATCTCCACTGCCGAGGTCGAGAGCGCTTTCGTCGATCATCCCGCCGTAGCCGAAGCCGCGGTCTGCGCGAAAAACGACGATGTCACCGGCCAGGCGATCTATGCGTTCGTTACCCTTCGCGGCGGCTTCGATGGAACACCGATGCTCGCCGATGCATTGCGCGACCACGTGATGGGCAAGCTCGGAAAGTTCACGCGCCCGAAATACGTGACGTTCACGCCCGAACTTCCAAAGACGCGCAGCGGGAAGATCATGCGCCGATTGTTACGCGATATCGCCGAAGGACGCACCCTCGGCGATACCACGACGCTCGCCGATTCCGGCGTCGTTAGCGAGTTACAGCAGCGCGCGGCGACCGACGCGGCGAAGGAAGAGTAGCGACGCCGACAACTACGGACAGCCGTGATCCAATTGAATCATAAAGATACTCTTTCTGTTGATTCGAGGACTGTCGAATAAGAGGCTCGCGTATCCAAAGGGAATCCCACGTGTGTTACACAAGCGCGGGCGGATCGAGCGATCTAAGTAGTGATCAACATAGTCCCCGTAGTACGCGTGCACGTTGTAGAGCGTCCCCGCCAAGTAGCAACAATTATTCGCATGATAGACTGAATGCGGGGGGATGACACCATCAAACATGGTAATTGCCCCAAACCCTTGGGGGGTAATAACCACGTGAACTGGAAGGGAGCCGCTATTTTGGAGGCTGATGTAGCCGTTGTGCAGGTTGATGGATGCGTCGGCAAGTGCGGATGAAGCAAACACGGCAACGACGAGCATCGCGAGCACGCGAAGTAGTTTCACGATAGAGACCCTCCTTACGTCAGTAGGAACCCTAATTTTGCCCGCCGATTCGCGCTGCCACCGGCCCCTCCTGCTTGGTTCATTCGCTTTCGGCGTTCGCTCGCCGCAACGCGAGGCAGTACGGCGCCGCGAACGTATTCGCGGCGCCGTTGGATGCTCGGTTCGAGTTCGACGACTAGTCGCGAATGCTCACCGTGAACTGCACTTCGCGTGGGGCTCCGGGCTCAGCGAGGATCGCACCGGGACCGGCGAGATTGCTCTGCCCGATGCCGCCGCCGAAGTACGCGCCACTCGTGACGTATTCGAATGAGTTGTACTGCTTGTTGAAGAGGTTGTTTACCGAGAGCGTAAAGCCGATCGGCTTGCCGACGCTCGCAGTCTCGTACCCGATCGAAGCGTTCATCACGCCGTAACTCGGAATTTGGAGCCCGTTGGGATCGGGCTGGCCGAGGAGATTGTTCCACATCGCCTGCGGTCCGGTGAAGTTCTCCCAAAGCCGTCCGGTAACGACACCGGTTCCAGCCCGCTCCTGAGCGGCGACACCGATGTTGTACGCAAATTTCGGCACCTGCGTCACCGGGAGACCGCTATAGTTCGTTCCGAGATAATCGTAGGAGTCGAAATAGGCATGCGTGGTCGAGAGTCCGCCGAAGAGTTCGATACTCCGCCCGAAGGTACGATCGAACGCAAGCGTGAGACCGGAGTAGCGCGAACTTCCCGAGGCCGAGGCGACCTTTACGCCTGCGCCGATGACGATGGGAATATATTGATCGCGTACCCGCTCGTCGAAGAAGCTCGCCGTGAGGAACGCCTCCCGCGGCGACCCGTCGATCATACGCCCGGCGAAACGACGGAAGTATTTCACGCCGACCTCTTGATTCGTTCCCGTCTCCGGGGAGAGCCCGGCGACCGGGATGCCTTGATAGGGCCCGCCGGGCGAGGTCTGCGGGCTTCGCAGCGCACGCCCGAAGTTTGCGTAGATCGCGACGTTCGGGTTTGCAAGAAATTGGAGCTCTGCCGACGGTTCGATACCGGCGAAGACCGTTCCCGAATCGCCGAGCTTGGTCTTATTCGAGCAAATCCCCGCCGATGACGGAACGCCATTACACTGCGGGAATCCTTCGAATCCTGAGTTCAGAAAATTCGTCGCCAACGAAACGTAGCGGAATCCCGGGGTGAATTTCCAGCGGTTTCCAAGGCGCATGAGATATTGTCCAAAGAACGTGAAGTTCTTCTGCTGGAAGTTGTTGTTCCGAAAAACCGTCGGCTGGAGAATGGTCGAAGGAGCGCTCGGCGCAGACTGCACCGGGTCCGGATTATAAAAGGCGTTGCGCGTGTTGTAGAGCGAGCCGAAGAGTTCGCTGCCGATATCGAGCGCATCGCCGTTATGTGCGTTGACGTGGTGAAACGTCAGTTTCTCAGAGAGTGCGTTTGAAAACGGGTTGTTGTATTCAAATCGCTGGTTATTATTGGCCTGGTCCCAATTGAAATTCTTCTGGTGGAGCCGATCGCCATGACGATAGGCGAGAATATTCGATAGCGACCAGCCGTTCTTTAAGCCGAGTTCCAGATCGGCGGCGAGCAACCGCGTGCTGTTCGAATCGGTCTTCTGCCACACATTCAGCGGAAGTGCCGAATAAAAACCCGAGGTTTGCTGGCTATAGGTGGCACCGGGGATCGGATTGCCGTTGAGATCGAACCCGTTCGCAGTCACATACGAACCGGCGATCGGATTGCCGTTCCCGTCATAATTTTGCAGCGGTGAGAGCGGGATCAAGTTCGGCCGCATCTCGGTTCCCGAGGCACTGTACCCGAAGACGTCGAGGGAGCCATGCTCGAATTTATCGACGATCTCACCGAAGCTCGCATAGGTCGAACCGGGAGCGGTTGTCCCGCTGCCGATGATATTGCGATACCCCTGCGTGAACGTACGTCCATGCGAGATAATAAAGCCGAGGTGCTTCGAGAGCGGTGCGCTGAAATCGACGTGAAAAGCGCTGCCGCCGTAGCTGCCGCTCGCGCCCGAGAGGTGCAGGTGCGGTGCATCTTTTGGTAACTGGGTATAGAAGTTCAGCGTACCGCCGATGCTGTCGAAAGTGCGGGTTACCGGGCTTCCGGGCCCATATTCCACGGCCATTCCATCGAGAATCGAAAGATCGGGAATCTCGTCGGCCTGCCATTGCCCGGTCTGCGGGTTATTGAGAAAGACGCCGTTAAGCGTCACACCGATCATGCCGTTATCGACGATACCGGCTTGATTCGCCCAGCCCTGTTTAAAGCCCCGTACCGTGATCATCGATTTCGCGGCTCCGGTCGAGCCGTAGCTTGAGACGAGAACACCGGGCGCAGTTTGCAACAATTGCGCGGAACCGGCGAGTGCGCCCTGCGAGGCGATCTGCGTCTTACTGAGCAGCACTTGGGTCTGCGCGGTCCGAAAGACTTTCGAATAGGTCGGCAGCGGGCGCACCGAGTGCCCCTTAATGATAATGTGCGAAACGACCGCCAGCACCTTAAGGCGCACGGTTTTCGTCATCCCGCCGACGATTGCAACGGTATACGGTGAAAGCTCCTGAAAGCGACCGTCGACCGTTAAGACGTAGGTACCGGGGCGCAGGCTGCGCAAACGAAAGGAACCGTTTTTGCCCGTCGTTGCAACGATCGCTGCGGCCGATCCGCGCAACCGGGCCTTAACGATTGCCCCGGCGAGATTGCGGTCGGCGCGCGATGCGACGATGCGACCATGTATGGTACCCAATGGAGCAGCGCTCAGCGCTGCGCCGTTGAGAGCAATCCCAACGAAAAGCAACGCGAGGACAAGGAGTTTCTTCACAAACGGTATCCCCTATAACGACAAAAGAGCGTGGAGCAAGATGCACGCTGCATCTCTTGGCTCCACGCTATCGCGTCGTCGTTAAGGGCTCGTGATTCGTAGTTTAACGAAGGTGATGGCTCCCTTAAGGGCGACTACCCTCCGTAGCTCGCTCGGCCGGCGAGGACGGCGCGCACGGCGACCGACGGGTACCCGACTCGCTCGTTCAAGCTATCTTCCCACGCATAGGCGATGAGGTTTCGCAGCATCGTAGCACCGCGCGCGAGTTGCGCGGCGGTGAATGCGCGCGCTTGCGCGCTCCCGGTGGTAAAGCCGCCTGCGGCCGCGATGCGATAGAGCGGCACGACCGCCGCGTTGGTTCCACGGAGGTACCGGGCGATGAGGGAGAGCAGCCGCGCCTGCGAGATACGGCGCTGCGGATCGAGTGCGGCGTACGCGGGAATATCGCGCTGCACCGCCGATGCTTTTACGAAACGATCGACGAACGCGCTCTCGAATTGCGCGTGAATCCCGCGCAATGCCGGGAAGTGCTCGGGATTGGGGCCGCTCCCCCACCCGTTGAAGTGCGTGGTCACGTGGAGCGGCTGCGATCCGTCGGCGACAAAATGCCCCCAGACGCCGATATCGCGCAAGGTTAACGTCGCCCGCAAGCGTGCTTCTTCAGCGAAGCTCGCCCGCGCGGATGCCTGTGGGGAGTGGAGCGCTTCGTAGCTCAGCACCCGCCAAAGCGCGAAGTCGGTGCGCAGCTGCTCCCAGCCGTCGGCGATGCTATATGGCAAGTATCCGACGCGATAGGGCGTCGTGTGTGCCGCGAGGAGCGCGACTTCGTACGCCGACATGCTCGCCGGAAGCCGCCCGAGCGAAACGACGCCCGCAATCTTTCCATCGTCGCCGATATCGAGATAATGCCCGGGATCGCGATCGGCATCCCACGACTCGCCCGAACCCTTCAGGCGATCCATCTCCGGCCCGAGATAGCGTAACTCCCAGCGTGCGGCGCGGGTACGCACGAACGCCGGCAGTTCGCTCGGCAGGTTCGCTGCCGCAAGGTCGTTGATAATCTCGTGCCCTTTCTCTCCCCATGCGCCCGCCCGTAACGGCGCGAATGCGAGCGCGGCGAGCAGAAGCAGCGAGAGCGTGCGGTGGAGCGTCGTCGGTCGTTTCACGTTTGAAAAAACTCCTGTAGTTCGTCGAGATGGGCGATGCGCGTCGCTGGCGGCAACGCTGCGATCATGCGCTTACCGTATCCTTTTCCCTGCAAGCGCCCATCGAGAACGAGCACCGCACCACGATCACTCCTGCTGCGAATGAGACGGCCGAAGCCTTGCTTGAGCAGCATCGTCGCCGCCGGAATTTGCAGCCGCGCAAAGGCATCTTCGCCGCGCTCGCGCAGGGCTTGCACGCGCGCCTCCAGCACCGGATGATCGGGTTGCGCGAACGGAATGCGATCGATCACCACGCAACTCAAGCGCTCGCCGGGCATATCGATGCCCTCCCAAAAGGTGCGCGTCCCCACGAGCACCGCGCCCGGAGTCTCGGTAAACCAGCGCAGGAGCCCATCGCGATCGAGCCCGGAGCGCGGTCGTTGCACTTCGACTGGGTGCAGGCCACTCGCGCGCAAGCGTTCGCCGAACTCGTTCGCTCGACGAAACGAGGTGCAGAGAACGAATGCACGCCCGCGCGAGTACGCAAGCGCTTCTTCGAGCAAGGCATACGCGCGCACGACAAAATCGGGATCGTCGGGCTCGAGATCGGGCGGCGCGACGAAGAGGCGTGCTTGCTCCCGGTAATCGAAGGGCGAATCGGCGACGAGTTCTTCGGCTCTATCGATGCCTAAACGGGCGCGCACGTAACTAAAATCGCCGCCGAGCGCGAGCGTTGCACTGGTCAGCAGGCAGGGCGTACGGGCGAAGAGCAGATCGCGCAAAATCGGTGCGGCATCGAACGGCGTGCAATGCAGTTCGCTCCCGTGCACCGAGGATTGCGCCCAGCGAATCGAATCGTCGTCGACGGCGAGCAGACGATCGACCACCTCGGCCTGCGCCGCGAGCGATTTCACCGCCCCGGATATCCGCATCTCGCGTTCGAGATCGCCGCGCGGCGGACGCGTCAACGCCGAGGCGCCGTTATCGGCGATCCAATTTTCGAGATGATAGAGTGCGTCGCGGAGCCGGTCGAGATCGCCCGCAATCTCCGGCCGTTCGTCGAGCCGGAGCAGTTCGTTTCCGGTACCAGCGAGCGTCTCGCCGAGTTCGCGGTAGCGTTCGTCGACCTGTGCCGTCAGCGAGGTGGGGAGCGTAAAGTACCGCCGCAGACGACGAAAGGTGCGGTCGATGCTTCGCCGAGAGAGCGAGGCGGTCAACACGTTCATCGCGATATCTTCGCAGGTGTGCGCCTCGTCGAGAATCGCGTAATCGTAGGCCGGAAGGAGACCGCCGGCGATCGCATCGATGAAGAAAATCGCGTGGTTGACAACGATAATATCTGCGGCCTCGGCATCGCGGCGGCGGCGATAGTAAAAACAATCATCGAAATGCGCGCACGCCTCGCCGATACAATCGTCGCCGTCGGCGTCGAAGCGCTCCCAAAGGAGCGAGTCGAGCCGGAAAGGGACGTCGGATCGATCCCCCGTGATCGTTTCGTTCGCCCAGCGTCGCAACTTCGAGATCTCCGGGCGTTCGACGAGCGCTAAATCTCCGCGCGCTCGCTCCCACTTCTCTCGACAGAGGTAATTCGCGCGCCCTTTGAGCAGCACGACCCGCGGCTCGAGGCCGAGCGCGCGCGCCACCATAGGAATATCTTTGCGAAAGAGCTGCTGTTGCAGCGTGATCGTCGAGGTCGAAATGACCACGCGCTTACCGCTCCGCAACGCCGGCACGAGATAGGCGAACGATTTCCCGACGCCGGTCCCGGCCTCCACGAGCACGTGCGAGCCGCTTTCGAAGCCCGCTTCGACGGCGCGCGCCATCTCGAGTTGCCCGGGGCGCGGCTCGAAACCGGGAAGTTCGCGTGCGAGCGATCCCCCGAGGGAGAACAGCTCGTCGATACTCGGGCGTGGGTTCACCGCTGTTGGTGCGGTTCGGCGTCTTCGAGCGTCGATTCTAGCGCTTCACCGGTCATCGCATCGGTCACCTGCGCGCGTACCGGTCGCAACGGGCGATAGATCGCCAGCGTCGCAAGGAAACCCGTCAGCAAGCCCGCTACATGCGCCTGCTTCGAAATCCCGGGAAACGAAAATGTGAACACCAGATTGAGCAACAAGATGCCCAGATTTGCACGGACGAGTTGAAGCCCCGCCGGACCGTTTCGCAACCCGATGGCGAAGAGCGCACCGAAGATGCCGAAGATCGCGCCGCTCGCACCGAGCGTCGGGTCCTGAAGGTTGCCGAAACTCAAGTAGGTGACTCCGAGCCCCGAAGCGATCAGCGAGAGCGTATAGACCAATGCGGTGCGCGGCGTTCCGAGTATCGGTTCGATAAAACGTCCGAGTATCCAGAGCGAATACATATTGAGCCCGATGTGCAGGATCGAGGCGTGGAGGAAGGCGCTCGTAACGATACGCCACCAATCGCCTTGCTGCACCAATGCCGGCACCAGCGCGCCGGCATTATCGATCTGCCCGATGGTCACGTTGCCGGTCAGAATACCGGAACCCATCGTTGCGATCTCCCAGAGAAATACGATGACGCACGCCACGACGACCGCGTGCGTGAAGCGGGCACCGCGCGGCATCAGCCTGCGGCGCCTACCGGTTCGACCAAAAGCATTCTCGCAAGTTCTAAGGAAATCGCGTGCTCGCCACCCTCGCCCGAGATCGTCAACGGGCCACCCAACGGCGCGCGCGCGAGCACGCGTAAGCGGCGCCCGGGCTTGAGATCGAGTTCGGCGAGATAGCGCAGAATCTCGGGAACCTCTTCGGTGACGCCGACGACGGCGAGATCGGCACCGGTCTCGGCGCGCGCGAGTGGCTCGCCGCGCGGCAACGGATCGCTGAGATCGCTCGGTGGAATCGGCATACCGTGGGGGCAGCGCGTCGGATTCTTCAATAAGGATTGGAGACGCTCTTCAACGCGCGCCGAGATGGCGTGTTCGAGCATGCAGGCATCGGCATGAGCTTCATGCCACGGGATACCGAGAACGTCGACGAGGAAACACTCAGCAAGCCGATGGCGACGAACTACGCGGACGGCGACGGCGAGCCCGTCGCGCGTGAGTTTGACGTTGCCGCGCGAGATCGGTTCGACGAGCCCGTCCTTCGCGAGTTTTTTGAGCATGCCGGAGACCGAGGCCGGCGCGACGCCCAACGACGAAGCGAGCGCGCCGGTGCTGACACCATCGCCCTCACGTTCGAGCCGATAGACCGCTTCGAGATACTCCTCGACCGATTCTGCGAAGTGACTGTGCCCTGACATAGAACCTAGCCTTCGACGCCGCCGAGTTTACTCCGCGGAGCGGAGCCGTTCTTCGAGCGAACGCTTCAGCGAGGCCGGCGCGAAGGATGCTTCGATCGCCGTCGCAATGCAGCCGCGCAGCGCCGACTCGCCGACGAGGCGAGCGACTTCCAGGTACTCGTCGTCGATATGCGCGCCGAAGAGCGCCGGGTCGTCGTCGTCGATCGCCACCCGGAGCCCCGCTGCGAGCAGCTCGGGGAGCGGGTGCGCCTCCGGTGCGCCGACGACCCCGGTGCGAAGATTCGAGGTGGGGCAGACTTCGATAGGAATCTCGCGTTCGCGGAGCAGCTCGATCACCGCGGGGTTCTCGACCGCCCGGATGCCATGCCCGATGCGCTCGGCGCGGAGGTTTTCGACCGCGCTGCGGACGCTCTCGGCTCCGGCGGCCTCCCCCGCGTGGACGACGGCGTGGAGCCCCTCGGAGCGCGCGAAGGCGAAGGCCTCGACGAAGAGCTCGGGCGGGAAGCGCGCCTCGTCGCCGCCGAGCCCAATGCCGATGACGCCGAGTTCGGTCGCCGAGGCGGCAAAGCGTGCGGTCTCCAGCGCGCTACTCGCGCCGAAATTGCGCGTGAGATCGACGATCGTGCGGAAGGCGACTCCGTGGCTGCGCTCGACGCGGGCGAAGACCTCGTGGATCGCGGCCATGCAGGCCTGCAGATCGAGGGTAGGATGGAAGAAACGCCAGACCGAGGGCGAGATGAAGAGCTCGCCGTAGGCGACCCCGCGCCGCAGCGCATCGGCGGCGAACTCCTCGGCGAGGCGCGCGTAATCCTCGGGGCGCGAGAGCGCCCGAGAGACCGCTGCAAAGAGCAGCAGAAACTCGGGAAAATCGGCGAAGGCGTAGACCCGCCCGGGCTCGCGCGGCGAGCGATCTACTTCCTCGGCCGCCGCACCCGGGCGGTAGCGCGTCGGAAGGCCGTCGCGCGCGGTGAGTTCGAGGAAGGTGCTCTCGCGCAGCGTTCCCTCGAGGTGGCAGTGCAAGTGGATCTTCGGCAGTGCCGCGATGCGCGCGGCGAGCGATTCTTGTGGTTCGAGCTCCAACATCGGTCGCACCAGGGTTCGCTACGGTATGCTAGAATCCATAGGTTCCGGCGCGGGGTGGAGCAGTCCGGTAGCTCGTCGGGCTCATAACCCGAAGGTCACAGGTTCAAATCCTGTCCCCGCAACCAACCTTTCGAAAAATTCCCTCGTGAAAGCGAGGGAATTTCGTTGTGCCAATCACTTCGTGTGCCATTCATGTGCCGTGCGGGTTAAAAACATGCGGAATTACGCAACGAGCTAGCCGCGAATTCAGCATCGTCTCTAGCCATTCGAAAGCTTCTCGATGCTGTCGCCAAGCGAATCGACTGCGCTGCGCTGCGCGTTGGCGACGAGATGGGCGTACGTGCTCAGAGTGACGTTCGGAGTCGAGTGGCCGAGAACGCCAGCCGTCGTCCGTACATCGACGCCGTTGACAAGCAGCGTCGTCGCCGCGGTGTGCCGGAGGTCGTGAAGCCGAGTGGTGCTGATCTTCGCCTTCTCGGCCATCCGAGCGAAGGCGTTGGTGGCACTCTTGGGCGTCACGCGCTGCCCAAGCTCGTCGGCGAACACCGCACCGTCGTCGCCGTACAGGCCCCCGGCCTTGAGTCGATCGGCGGCCTGCGCGGCTCGCTGACGCCGAAGCGCGTCGATGGCATGGCGCGAGAGCGGTAGCGTTCTGGACTTCCCAGACTTCGTGCCTTTCAAGACGACGCGACCCTTGGTCTGAGAAAGTGACCGGCGGATCGTCACGGTCCCTGCGTCGAGATCAACGTCGCTCCAAGAGAGCCCGCACAGTTCCCCGCGGCGCGCTCCGAGAGTTAGCGCCAACGTCGCGAACGAACTCCATCGGCCTTCCCGCGCGACTGCCAGAAGTCGCCGCACCTCATCGCTCGTCAGGGCCTTCGCCTCGGACGGGCTCGCGGTGGGCGGCGTGACTGCCTCGCATACGTTGCGCCCAGCGAGTTGCATGCGTACCGCCCAGCGCATCGTCCCATTGAGCAGCGCGAACGCGTGACGCACGGTCTTCGGAGCGAGTGCCCGAGAGTCGCGGCCACCGCTTCGACTGAGGTTCGCAATCCATTCGGAGACATGGGCGGGCCGCAGTTTCGCGACGATCTTCTCGCCGAGGTGCGGCACGATGTAGAGCGCGATGATCCGACGATACTCTTCGATCGTCTTTTCTCCGCGGCCAAGCGCTTCACGATCGGAGAGATACCGGTCAGCGAGTTCCCGGATCGTCACCGTCATCGGCGCTAGGTCGATGCCTCGGTCGCGAGCCGTCAGCGCCTCGCGTTCTGCGCGTGCTGCATCCTTGCGCGTCTTGAAGGCTCCGAGCGAACGCCGACCGCGAGAACCGTTCGTCTCGCGGTCTACGTCGATAACGACGCGCCAGTTCCCCGATGGCAGTTTGTAAATGCTCATGCTTTCTTTCTCAAATGCTGATTATGACTTATTTTTTCTCTCTCGCGGTGACCGACGGTTACGAGGGCCTGAAGGCGCTCCGTGCGAAGCTCCTGGAGACGGAGCTGAATGGTGGCAATCCGCGAGCTCCAGGCGGACGGCGCATTGAGGAACCCCCATTCGCGCATAGCGCTCAGCACGGCCGGTTCCACAGGGTTGGCGTTGCGGTAAGTCTCGGCGCCACGAGCCATTTCCGCGATCTGTGTCAGAACCGTTTCCGCGCGCGCGCGGGCGTTTTTCAGGAGGCGCTCGTTGCGCCGCTCGAACGCCGACCGCAGTCGCTCGGGCGGGAAGCCTTTGAGCGCATCGGCGAGAACGCTCCGGGCATCGGCGCGCAATTCCTCGCCTTTATCGTCGAGGTCGAACCGGAGATTGTTCTCCCGGAGTACGGCGAGGGGTACGTACACGGCGAGTAGGGCCGCCGTTTCGGGCTGGGGAAAAACCACCGTCCCGCCTGCCCGCAGAACCGCGCGGCGGTGCGCAACCTCGCATTCAGTCGGGATCAGAAAGACGCGCGCCGTCGTCTCCACCCAGTCGCCGAGATACCCAGCCGCATAGAGCGCGAGCGGACCGCTCGCCCACGCCACGCCGCAAGCGCGTAACGCCTCGCCAGCTTCGAACGCGAGGAACGGCGACACCGTTCGGCTTCCGTCGATCCAATTCCGCACCTGCCACGTTGCGTCGCCGCTTCGCTCGGTGTTCGCGCTGATCGCCTTCGCGAGCGCCGATGCTGGAATCGGACGCTTATCCCCGACAAGCGGATTCAAGAAGAAAGCCCAGTTCCTACGTACAGTGCTGTCTTTTGCCGTTAGGTACCGTGCCATATACCTTCTATACCATACAATATCATATATAGCAAGACCCGGTCGACTTTCCGTCGACATCGTCAATTTAATGGCGTTATACTTCGAAACACGGTCATGCAAGGCCGTTGCACTTTACGTCTATATGAAAGGATATAATATGGCATCGTTACAGGAACCCGGCACGACGCAGCGCCGGCTTACGTGCTCGATCAGTGAGGCGGGGGCGCTCCTCGGGATCGGCCGGGCTTCAGCCTATGAGGCCGCGCGCACCGGACAAATTCCAACCGTCACACTTGGTCGAAGAAAAGTCGTTCCGCGTGCCGCGCTGGAGCGGCTTTTGAGCGGCGAAACGCGTCCGTGAATACCGATAGCACGTACGACAACCGCCGCGCAATCGCCAACCATTTCGTTCGTTCGTTGCGCGACCCCAACGCGCTCGCGCAACGTCGCGAGGAAGCGCAACGATTCCTTGACGAGTCCGAGTTCGAGGCGCTCAAGGAGGACGCGCGATTCCGCTGCGCGTGCGCCGCTGTCGTGCGAATGATAGCACGGACGTCGAAGTTGGAACCGACCGAGCTCGCAGGGTATTTGCGCATGGGCCTCTTTCCACGAACGCGCGCTCGAATCTATCGCCTGGCGAAGCGGATCGCGCAGGTGGCAGCATGACGACATTCGCATTTAATGATCGCGACCGGCAGTTGCTCGACGGAGCTACCGCAGACTTTCGCGCGCGAGGCGGCCATCGTTTGCCGCGCAGCGAAGCGCACTACGAATCTTCAATCGCGCCTTGGCCTGAATTGATACGCGATGTCGATCCGGAATTGTTGCCTCTGCCGATGCCGCCAGAACTGATCCCGGAACCGCTGTGTCGCCGCGTCGTAGATATTTGCGAGCGCACCTGCGTGCCGGTTGAAATGGTCGCGGCGCCGATGATTGTTGCGGTCGCTGCCATCGTCGGCCGCACGGTCGGTATCCGGCCCAAGCGGTGCGATGATTGGCTTGTCGTCCCGAACTTGTGGGGCGCAGTGGTGGCGCGCCCGGGATTCTTGAAAACGCCTGTAATCGCCGAGGCTTTGAAACCGTTGGCGCGCCTCGCACAACGCGCGCGCGAGCAGTTCGAACATGATCGCGAGGCTGGCGATTGTCGATCCGCTATCGTGAAACTAGAAGTCGAAGTTCTTGAGTCGCAATTAAAGACTGCGCTGAAAAAATCTGGCGACGATTCGACGATTGCGGTACTGCGCGAACAACTCGCGGCGAAGCGGATTGAGGTCGAGGCGCAACCGACAGAACGACGCTTTATCACCCACGACGCGACGGTCGAAAAGTTGGGCGAGCTTTTGAAAGAAAACCCCCGCGGTTTGCTCCAATCACGTGATGAGTTCGTCGGCTGGCTGCGCCTAATGGATCGCCCCGGACACGAGGGGGATCGCGCATTTTATCTTGAGGCGTGGAATGGAACGGGTTCGTATACGTTCGATCGCATCGGTCGCGGCACGGTACACATTCCAGCGCTCACGCTCAGCGCATTCGGTGGCATGACGCCAGGGGCGCTGCGCGCCTACATCGCCGAGGCTTTGACGCAAGGGCGCGGTGCGGACGGCCTCTTGCAACGGCTACAGGTCGTCGTCTGGCCCGGCGCGATGCCGAATTGGAAGAAAGTTGACCGTGCGCCCGATGCTGCGGCGCGTGATCGCGTCTTTTCGATCTTCGAACGCCTTGACGCGCTCTCCCCGGCGTTCGTCGGCGCCGCGTGCGACGACGACGCTGAAATTCCTTACCTTCGGTTCTCGCCAGAAGGGCAAGTGCTGTTTGATGCGTGGCACGCGGACCTTGAGCTACGCCTACGCGGCGACGACCTCGGCGACCGGCCCGCGTTCGAATCGCATTTGGCGAAGTATCGCTCGCTCATGCCGAGCCTGGCTCTGTTGTTCCACCTCGTCGAGGTCGTTGACGGCGGCAAGCCGGAAGCCGGCGTTTCGTTGGGCGCGGCTCGCCTGGCGGCGACTTGGTGTGACTATCTCGAAAAACACGCGGAGCGCGTCTACGCTTCGGAGACTCCGCGTTCGGCGGCCAGCTCGCTGGCCCGGCACATCGAGCGAGGGGACGTGCACGACGGCGACGACGTGCGCACCCTCTATCGGCACGGCTGGTCGCGTCTTGATACGGCCGAGCGCGTTACGGAGGCCGCTCATATCCTGGGAACGCTCGGCTGGCTCCGGCTCGTCGAAGCCCCCAGCGCGGGCGGTCGCCCCGCCTCCCCGAGGATCGAACTGCGCCCCGACTTTGGGGTCGAGCAATGAGCGCCCCCTTCACTTCGCGATGGATGATTTTTCCAGCGCCCCCTAAGGTAGCGGCTGACGAAACTGCCAGAAGTCCCCAGACCTCCCCTTCTGTCAGTTCTGGCAGCCCCGACCATAGGGGTGAAAAGAAAAATTCGCGGGCGGAGTCCGGCGCGTCGGCCGAGCAACTGGCCGTCGCCCCGATGACCGCCGACCCTGTAATCGTTGCGGCGCGACACTTGCGCGAATGCCGGTGGGCAGCCGAATTGCCCGTCTGCGCCTTCCTCATCGGGTACGCGGGCGAGGACTGCAGGCGCTGCGGAGCGTCGTGGCTGGAGCACTACCCAAGCGGGTTCGTGCGGCCAGCGTGAAGGGCGCCGCCTGTCTCTGCAATAGGCCCGCTGCGGGGCTCCGCGCTCGCGCAGGCTTCACGATCCGCCAAATGCATCCGGCGGGCGCGCCGTCCGGCCAAGCGCCCGATCCGCCGGGCGGCAAATAGTGGGCGAAATGTCGTCTAGGCGCAAAGGGAACGGCCCAGGTCTGGGTGGCCCAGCCAAGGGCGCGGGATTGTGGGGGCCAGCGAACGGCATGGGCTGGGGTGGCGAGAGCCGCGCCAGCGGCAAGGGCAGAGGGCGCCCCATGACCGGCGACGAGCGAGCCGATCTGCGTCGAGAGATGCTCGCGCTCTACGTTACGATCGCCCGCGATCCCGGGCAGCCCACCTTGATCCGCATGCAGGCCGCACGCCATCTCATCGAGCGGCTCGACAACCCATTCGACCTGTTCTAGGGTCCGCGACCCGGTATTTCTTTGCCGCCCCAACGCGCGCCCGTGCGCGCGCGGGGGTTTCGAAACCGCGCTCGCCAAGCCCCCAGAGCGCGAGCGTTAAAGCCTGCGGGTGACGCACTTGCGAAGGGAGCCGGGCGCCTCTTTGGCGCCCCCCCCGGATGGCGCGCGGAGCGCCGGGAAGGGTCGCCGAAGGTGGGTACGTTCCTGTTTCTCGTACTAATTGGGATTGCGCTCTATTTCGTACCGTCGCTCATCGCGGTTACGAGGGCCAAGCGCAACACGCTTGCGATCTTCGCCCTCAATCTTTTTCTCGGTTGGACCCTCGTCGGCTGGGTCGTTTCCTTGGTATGGGCGTTGGCGGTTGACCACACTTTCTAATCTAAGCTTGCATGAAGGACAACAAAATGAACCGCTTCATCGGCGCCTCAGCAGCTATAGCGCTTCTATTGGTCGTTTGCGTTACTTCGATTGCATGGTTTCTTGGAAGATCATCCTCGGCCGATGTCATCGCTGCAAAAGAAGTTCGAGCCTGCATGACGATGCACCACCTTCGTATGGCGAAGCAGACTGTCAGCCGGCCGCAGTCAAGCGAACTCGTCTTTGCGTCGTGTACATGGCCGCCGCGTGCGTGGGCGGGGCAGGACGGATATTCGGAGATTATTGTCACAACCTTCGACGGGCCGGGCCGAAGCGAGGTTTCAGACGCTGACGAGGCGGATTACATTCGTGCGCCGTGCCAGCGGGTAGAGTTGACGTACGATTTCGGGTCGCAGGGGGTATATAAGTTTCTGCACCCCTTCGTGGCTACGGTCGGAACGGTGACGTCGGAAGACCATCCCGGGCAGCAATGGCATGGAGCGAAGCTTACTCAATACCCGGGCCGAAATGAAATCGTCTATCTTCGCAACGACGACGAAGGACTCGTCAGCGCGACCTGCCGAGCGTAAAAAGCGGTCGTCCCGACCGCTGCGTTGGGATGCAGCCCCCACCGTGCGCGACGTGCTGGATGCTGCTCGGCGACGGCGGCCCGCAGCGCGATGAATGACTTCCCGGAGTTTTCGGGACGGTTAACGCGCGCGCGGGGGTTTCGAATACGCTTGGCCAACGATTACAAAATGAAAGGCGCGATCGTGCGAGGGGTCTCGGTTCTATTCGTTGAGCGCGGGCTCGAACCGCTCGCGGAAGCGTGCGAAGGCGTCGCTGCGCCGGCAAGAGCCTCTCGTGCTGGAACGACCTGCGTCATGATCCGCGCTGGACGAGAAGTAATCGACAGCGCTATGATCGACGACGCGCTCGCGAGGTTCACGAACCCGCGCGACACCGGAGATTCACCGCCCAACACAGGCGCGATTTTACGGCTGGCCGCGTAATGGAGAATTCGCCGTCGATTATTGGCGCGAGAGAGGCGATCAATGCTATAGGGGCGACATTGACGGCCTTCCTGAAATCAGGTTCACAATATCCGAACCACCTTGAGGAGACTTATGCTGACATCTCGAAATCGGTTCGTGAGATTTTACCAAGCATCGAAGCCGCCACGGCGAGCTACGAGCAGGCATGCAAAGACTTTCTCGATAGCGTAATTCAGGTCAGGGGAATGCCGTTCAGAGCAATATCTGGAAGCGACGAACAGCAGGCGCAAAATGTCAGTTCCAGCGGAAGCCACATCGCCGAGATATTTGACACGCTCCTCCCATCCATCACCGAGCGCTATAAGTGGTGCATTGAGAACTATCGTTCGCAATCGGCAAGTTTTCTAGAGGACCGGATTGGCCAATTGCAGGCCATGTTGAAAGCATTTCTTGACAAAGTTCCGAATGGCGGGACAAACGAGAAGACGATTAAGAGCAAAATTGCGGAGATAAAGAGTGATCTTCGCTCTTTGGCAAAGTGGGATCGTCTCTTCTACACCTACAAAGCGACGAGCTTCCACGATGAAATAGAATATATCTTCATGCTCGCGAAGGACGATCCGGTCGCTGCAATCTGGGAGTATTGCTACCTGGATGAACAGGGCGAGTACCAGCAAACTTACAACCACAAGAAGCGCCACGGCCGCGTGTATGCCGTTCGTGGAAGTTGGGCTATCGAGCAGGGCTTTATAAAAGTTGGCCCAGCTGGCTATCTGGACGAGATCAGCAGACCGGGCCAAGAGGTTGGATGCATGTGTTCCCTTCAATGGGTCATGTCGCCGCGCGATCTGCCGCGCGAGATGCTCGCCGAGAGCGGGCGGGGCCGGGTGAATACGTGAGTCGATACGTCGATCGCAAAAATTGGAGCGCACCGCCGCGCACCGCCGAAGGGAGCGCTTTTAGGCTAAAAACGAAGCAGTGTCCCAATTGCCTTTCCGGCATTCCCGCCGGAATCAAGCCGCCTGAGGTCCAATAAAAACACCTCCGCGAAAGCGGCCCAGCTTCACCGTTCCTTCCCGCGGCTAGTTTGGTGCAATAAATGCGTCTAGCAACTTAAAGACCTTTAATGTTCGCAGGGCCTTAACGGAAATATTAACGTTTCCGTTTACCGTTGGGCACGAAATCTTGACCGTTGCAATGGCATTGAGCGACGTCGTATTTGACGTATCCGAGGCCATTGAACAACGAGTTTGCCGGCTCTCTTCGTCGTTTACAAGGGTGCGCAAATACGAAAGTGCGGAGAAGTTTGCGCCCGACGCGACAAAATCGTCGGAGCCCGTTTCGACATATCGAACCAGCGCAGCAAAGGCCGTATATTCTATCGCGGTCGAGGTAAGAATGTAGCGATCGCCATTCCATTTCACCGTTGCTGTCGATGCAATGTCTGGGCAAGCGAGACATTGCCAGAACGGTGCTTCCTGATCGCCTCCTGCTGGAAAAGCATACCCGGTTCCTGTGAGGCCGTGAAAATGCTTGACCAAGACATCCTTTGGAATAGCGCCACCATCATACTTAGGCTTTGTCCCAGCGACAAAGCGAAGCACATGTAGCACATAACGATCCCCACTCCCGCCCCAAAAACTCGTTATCAGGCCATCAAAAGAAAGAGCAAATCCATGGGGCATTGGCAACAACGCCACGTCCTGTGCAGCTACGGCATCGTTAACGAAATCCGCAGGCATGGCGACGAGGCTCCGCGGAACTTGACCGTCTTTGTTCGATCGATACTCAACGACCATCGCTGCATTTATTAGGGCTGAACCGAAGCAATCAGTCGTCGAGTTGGGAACGGTATTGCCGGAAGACGGATCGAACGCCGGAGTCCACGACGAGACGCTCAAGACGCGCACAACGTAATCCAAATGAGCGGCTGGGGTTGGCTGAGAATATTCAATACAAAGGGTACCCTTCGCCATACTCGCAAGCTTCTTTGTAAGCACGACGTCGCTCAACAACCATTCATGAGGACGCGCCACGGCTTTCTGGGCTGCGGAAACTAACTGATCGAATAGCGCCGCAGGAGGGCCATCTCCTTCGTTATAAATGTTCCGGGCGGCGGCAACGTATTGTGAGGCGGCCCGTGCATAGGCGGCCCATGCGGCATTATCGCTAGCAATATCGCGCGCAATTTTTTTATCGACCGCTCGTCGTGAACCGGGTTGTAGGCGCAGTGTTGATGCGAGGGTCCTTGCTTCGTCATAATTTCCGCTGCGCGCATCTGTTTGAGCTTGCGATAGAGTCCTAGCTTCGCGGGCCATTTCGAGCGAGCGCAAGTGTCGCCACAACAAGCCTCCGCCGAGCGCCGCGATTGCCACTGCGCCGAGAATAATATACGAGACTCGGTTCATGTTGAAACCTTGGATCGCATTTCCTGCCCTTCTCCGGGAGCAAATTCCGGCCCTCCTGACTTGCCCGTAGAGTATCAATATCGGACGTTGAGTAGGAGCTCGACGAAAAATTCGGGGTCGAGCTTCCGTATTCGAGGCCCCACGTTTTGAGTGCCAGGAGTGGCACCACAGCTTTCTGCCTCTGCAAGCCCGTTGGAATGGCGACGGTGAAAAGACGGCGAGAGACCGTGTGCCATTCGTGTGCCATACGCGACCAGATTAGACCGAACGAGACGATACGAACCGAGACACCGCGCGGCGGAAGACCTTACCAAACGGGGATTTGCGACTACGCGGCGACACTCGACAGGACCACCCTGACGGATTCAAATCCTGTCCCCGCAACCACGCCACGAGAGGCCTCGCAGTCGATAGACTGCCAGGCCTCTCGTTTTTATGCTCCCTTCAATCGCCATGCCTCGTCAGCGGGCGCAGCAATGGCCTAATTCAACGCTGCCTGAGTTCGAATCGCACCGTTCCCGGCGACAAATGCATCCATAATCGTAAGCAGCCCTTCCGCCGTTCTGTCGAGATCGCCGGACAACGCAAGCAGATCTGAAAATTTTGCGTCGAGCACGGTCGACGATGCGACCACCGTGTCGGCGGTCACCGCATCGTCGCGCGACTTATCGGCAAACTCGGCAATCGCCGTCGCCAGCTCTCGCGCCTGCGCGGCCATTTCTTCTGTGGCCGCACCGTTTTGTTCGACCACCGCAGAGATTGCTTGCATGGCATTCTCCGATCGTTTCGCCGATTCAAACATCTCAGCCGAGGAGCGCTCGATCTGCTCGCTACCCGATCTCGAAAGACGAACGTTTTCGGATATCGATTGGAGCGCTTGCGATATGGACTCCGATTGAGATGCAGCCTCGACGACACGACTCTGGGCTCCCCCGACCGCAGCCCCTGCCGTACTCACACGATCGCGCACTTCGGTTATGAGTGCCGTAATGCGACGGTTTTCATCGGCGCTTCGTTCGGCGAGTTTCCGAATCTCCGATGCTACCACGGCAAAACCCCGGCCCTGATCCCCGGCCCGAGCCGCCTCAATCGCTGCGTTGAGTGCGAGAAGATTGGTTTGTTCCGCAATCGATTCAACACTCTCAAGAATCGTGCCGATTTGCGACGACAGCTTCGATAGCGCAGCCATCTCTGCCGATGCTTCCCGTGTGGAAGCGTCGGTCTCAACAAGCATGCGCAGGGTCGCGCCCACGACGGCCACGCCGTTGTCGGCTGCCCGAGCGCTTTCACGAGCAGAATCGAGCAACAAGGTCGCTTGTTCCACCACCGTGCGGGCCTGCTTACCTACCGATTCGATCTCTCCACTCGCCGCGCGCACTTGGAGCGCTTGGTCGGCGGCTCCCCGCGCAATACTTTCGACGCCAATTGCGAATTCGCCGATAATCGATCGTGAAGCGCTTGCCTCCGTCGCACGACTTCGAAGCGCCTTGGCGAGCATCCCAACGGCACCAACCGAGGCAGTAGCTTGCTCGCGCACGAGAGCGACGTTTTGTTGCAATAGATTCGCTGATGGGGCGAGCGTGTTGACCGCCGCCTTAACGCCCTCTAAAATTGCGCGGATGCTCCCCATCATCGAGTCCAGCGATGTCCCAAGTCGGTCACGCTCGCTCTGCGGAGCGATGCTCGCTCCGATGTCGCCGCCGGCCATGGCTTCTGAAGCAGCCACGATCGAGCGTTGGTAATCGATCATTTCCTCGAATGCATTGGCAACCGGTCGCAGCTCTCCGTCGATCGCACGGAGGTCGCCGAGTTCGAGTTCGCCGCGTGAAAGCGTTGCAGCGGCAACGCGAAGCACCGCAGCGCCCTTTCGTAGTCGTCGTATGCCGAGCGAAAAAACGAAAAACGTGATCGTGAAAATCAGGAGCATCGCACCGGCGACACCGACGACGACGAGCGTAATTAATCGATTGATTACTGCGAGCGGATAGCTGACAACGTACGCACCGATCACGCGTCCGATGGCGTCGAAGACCGGCGCGGCGACGACGAAGCTGGGAATCTTCGAGATCTCCGCGTCTCCTCGAAATGGTTTTCCGGCTATGATTGCCGAGGCTACCTTCGGGGGGATGTTCGCGGTGACGATAAACGAACCGTCTTCTTTAATCGACGATGCGTCGAGTATCCATTCGCCGCCGTTTTGGCGTGCAAAAATCGACACATCGGCGCCGGAGAGCGAATGCGATTGCTGTATTAGGGCTTCGTTTCCCCCGTTGCTCCAACCGGGAAAGCCCGGAAAGCTGAGTTGCCCGCTCGAAAGCGTCGCATTCCCGGCGTTGGTAGCGAGCGCCAGTAAGGCCTTGACCGCCGCCTTCCCCTGACCGGAGAGAAAGCCATACTCCACTCGTTTCGCCGAATAGACCAGCCCCGCAACGGCAAATACGATCCCTAGAGCAAAAGCGATCGCTGTCGGCAACATGATACGAAACGTCATAGAATCCCGATTCACCAGGTCGCCTCCATTCCTTAATCAGTAATAGCAGGCAAAACTTATGCATGCGTTATGAATGTCTTATCGAGACGGAGGCTTGCACTTCCACATCAGCCGAGCTCGAGGCCGCCTCTTCCACGAGTATCGACGGGCGAGCGCATCGATAGCGTACGCTCCTCCCGGAGCGACACGTACGGCGTACGGGTTACGGGTTATGGCGCCTGAATCGAAGCGACCGACGAGGACGGGCAGAGTGCGTCGAGCGCCGTTTGCGCTACGGGATCGGGTTGCGCCATCGCACGGGGACGGCCGTAGGCGACCATGATGAGTTGGCCGTTTTTTTGAGCGAATCGCTCGATGAGATATGAAAGCGGGGTGCGGCCACAGCCAAGCACCTTCGTCGATGAAATAATCTTCGAGTGAGCAAACATTTTTAGCATGGTCGTTGTCGCAATTTGAGCCACCATGGAGAGCGGCACCGGCTTACCGGAGACGTCGCCGTATTTTTGCAACGATGTTGCCGTAACGAGATACGATTCCATCGTCCCGTCGGCGAGCTTCCCCGAAGCCGCCGCCGTCCAGCCGACGGGAAGGGGCGCGTGCAGCCCCGGCATCGTCGTCATCACCGGCACCGCCGGCGGCGCAACGAAATCTTGCGGACAGAAGGTGCCGAGCGCTGCAAGCGCCTCCGGATCGGTAGCAGAGCCGCCGGGGTCGCATGTGAGTCACTGCATCGAACGCACCATGCGGTGCCTGAGCGATATACTGCAGCATATCGAAGTGCACCGTCCCAAAGGCGAGGTTGTAATGCAGACGCCAGGCCGGGCGTGCACCGGCGCAGACGAAACTCGCACGGCTCGAAATCAACTGGAACTTGGTACCGAAGTTCTCGAGCGTTCCCAGAGCGGTCTTGACGTTCGCTTAGAGCGTTCCCGTCGTCGGTGCGTCATCCTCGGTAACGTTGATCGCTTCGTTCGAACCGTCATAGGGCTTCATTGCTTGAAAGCGAATCTGCGTCACCGGTGAGAGGATGCGAATGCGGTCGTCGAGCATCCAATCCTTGGGAACCTGCATGAACGCCGAGACCGGTTGCACGCTTGCCTGCGGCGAGGGAACGGCGGCAGGCGACGCAATCGGCGAGGGGGCGGGCGAGGGACTCGTGAGTGCCTCTGCGAGCAATACCGCGCGAATCATGCCGGCACCAATCCGGCTTCTTTCGCAACCGCGGCAAAGGCGTCGAGCGCGCTATCCATCTCCTCGCGCGTCAGCGTCGCGCAGAGCTGCGTGCGAATACGCGCCGCGCCTTCGGGAACCACTGGGAAGCCGAAGCCCGTCACGAAGACGCCGCGCTTCAAGAGCTTATCGCTCATCGCAATCGCGAACGCCGTCTCGCCGACGATAATCGGCACGATCGCGCTCGGTCCCGGAAGCGGTTTCAAGCCGATCCGTTCGAGCCCGTCTCGGAAATAGGTAACGTTCTCGCGGAGCGCGGCGACGCGCTCGGGGTGCGCGTCGAGAAAGTCGATCGCCGCGAGCGCGCTACAGGCCACCGTCGCCGGTAACGCGTTCGAAAAGAGTTGCGGGCGCGAGCGCTGGATCAGCATATCGACGAGTGCATGGCTTCCTGCGACGAAACCACCCGCGGCACCGCCGAGCGCCTTGCCCAGCGTTCCGGTGATGATATCGATCTCGCCGGTGAGTCCGAAATGTTCGATCGTTCCGCGCCCGCTCTCGCCCATCACGCCGGTTCCGTGCGAGTCATCGACGACGCTGACCGCGCCGTATTTTTTGCAAAGCACGACGATGCCGGGAAGGTCCGCGACCGATCCCTCCATCGAAAAGACGCCATCGGTCACCACGAGAATCGGCGCGCACTCCCGAACGGCTTGCAATTTCGCTTCGAGGTCGGCGAGATCGCCGTGTTTGTAGACGCTGCGTTTTGCCTTACTCGCCAACCGCACGCCGTCGATAATC
>JABEUW010000069.1 GCA_013043945.1 Vulcanimicrobiota bacterium
CACCTGCGCGCCGGGCTCGACGCGCGCGGCGTTCTCTCCGCTACCGCGCTCGCGCACGCGAAGCATCGGCAGCGCGTGCGCGTTGGTGGATTGGTGATTACCCGGCAGCGCCCCGGCACCGCGAAGGGCTTCGTCTTTCTCACGCTCGAAGACGAGACGGGGCTCGTGAACGTTATCGTGCGCCCCGATCTCTACGAACGCGCGAGCCGGGTTATCGCTACGAACGCGACCCTCATCGTCGCAGGAACGTTGCAAAAAGAGAGCGGTTGTATCGACGTGCTCGCCGCGGAGATCGAACCGCTGGAGAGCGGGAAGATGCTCGCCGACGTTCGCGCGCATAACTTTCACTAGTCTTTCCTTAAAATCGCCGAACGGCTCGCTAGGATAAGGCGTGGAGGAGAGCCTCACCATGTCACAAGTTCATAACGAGAGCCTACGCGACGACGTGCTCGCCGAGTTGGATCTCGACCCGCGGATCGATGCACGACAGATCGGCGTCACCGCCGAGGACGGCGTCGTTACGCTCACCGGGAGCGTTGCCAGCTTTGCCGAGAAGTGGGCGGCGGAGGAAGCCGCGAAGCGCGTCAAAGGCGTGAAAGCGGTCGCCGAGCGACTCGACGTCGATCTCCCGGCGATGCACGTGCGCGACGATACCGATATCGCTCACGAAGTCACCAATGCCATCGCTTGGAACGTCACGCTGCCGAGCGATATTCGAGCGGTTGTCGAAGACGGGCACGTCACGCTGGAGGGTACCGTCGATTGGTACTATCAACGCGAGCGCGCCGCCGAAACGGTGCGCAATCTCCGCGGCGTTCGTGGCGTAACGAACTATATCGCGCTTCGCCCGCGCATTTCTCCAGAGAACGTCGAAGCGACGATCAAGCGCGCCTTCCACCGCCAAGCACAGCTCGATGCCGACAGGATCGACGTGCGCGTCACCGGCGGGAGAGTGATACTCAGCGGCAACGTTCACGGATGGTTCGAACGGAGTGAAGCCGTTCAAGCCGCGTGGTCGGTCCCCGGCGTCACCGAGGTCGACAACAAACTCGCGCTCGTCTGACGACGGCGCGGCGCGAGGACGCGCAACGTAGGCGTTTGCCGGCGGGAGGGGATACCATCCGGCGAATGCCTACGTGCGCTATACCGGGCGGTGGTTATAGATTTGCTGCATGAACGGCGTCAGATAGGTTCCGCGCGGCAGGCGATAGCCGGGTTGAGGATAGGGTACCGGCAAGCGGTGCGGGTATGGGCCGTGCGCGAGTTCGTCATGGTCGCGTGGGTAGCAGACCGGCCATGGAATCTCGCCTTTTTCGTTTCCGCCCTGTGAAAAGGCCGCCGCATAGCGCACGTAATAACAACTCAGCCCGCCGCTAAACCAGTGTTGCAACGGAAGAATATAGGCCTCGGCGTAATCGGTGCGCGAGACGCCGCCGCTATCGACGATGCTGCGCTGGAAAGAGGAAGGATCGGGCGCGCTCGTCGCCATCGAGAGCGGCGCTCGGTTCGCATTGAGCCGTGCGGCCTCGCGTGCGAGTTGCGCTTCCTGCCTCGCGACGAACTGCTGCGCCGTGTCGAGGGAGGTGGTTGGTGGGGTGCGGCCATGCGGGCGCGAGCGACGCGGGCGCTTCGTGGGCCCCATCGTGCGAGGCGCCGCGGCAGGCTGGGCCTGCCGTGCGGGCTGTGGGGCTTGCTGCGATTGCCGGGGGAGCGGCGGCGAGGCAGGCTGGGGCACCGTCTTCGGAGCGAGATGCTGCACCGTTGCCAGGGCGACGATCTGCGTCCTTTCGGCCTTCTGTTGCTGGAAATGCACGACGACGAAGCGTGCGACGAGGAAGAGGGCGAGCAGATGCATCGCGATGGCCCCGGCGACGGCCAGGGAGGCACGGCGGCGGCGGGCGGCCGGCAGATCGGCGGGCGTCGTCGGGCTAAAATAACTTCGGGGCACCGATGCAGAGTAACACCGTATCCATAGCGAAACCTTCACGAAGCCATGAACGAGCAGAGTAATCAGGAACCGGGTTCGGAGATCGAAGCCGGAAGCGAGCGTTCTTCGATGAAGGGGGCGCTGATCTGGATCGGTGTTGCGGGTTTCGGCCTCGCCCTCACCGCAGTCGCCGCGCGCGTACTCTTCTTTCGTCGTCAGTCCGACCCGACCGGCCAACGTATACAAGCCTTGATCGACGAGGCGAACTCTCTGTTGAAGACGCTTGACGATCAAAGGAATAGCGCCTAACCCGCCGCGCGTGCGCGTCGGGGACGAATTCGAACTGACCTTCCACGATCTGCTCGTCAACGGGCAAGGCGTAGGGAGACTCGGTTCTCTTGCTGTGTTCTGCTGGGGGCCGCTGCCGCAGGAACGAGCGCTCGTCCGCATCACCACCCTGAAAGCGCGCTACGCCGTGGCCACGCAGGTGCGCCTGCTCTCGGGCTCGCCGCATCGCGTGGTGCCGTTCTGCGCGGCCTTCGGAACCTGTGGCGGCTGCCAGGTGCAGCATATGAGCTACCCCGCCCAGCTCTCCTGGAAGCGCGAGGTCGTTCACAACGCCCTTCGGCGCATCGGCGGGCTGCAGGGCGTCGACGTTCGCAACGTTGTTCCGTCTCCCCGTTCGCGCCGATATCGCAATAAAGTCGGGCTCGTCGTGGGCGGCGGCGAGCAATCCCCGCCGGGTCTTGGATTCTTCCGCCAACGGACGCACGAACTCGTCGAGATCGAGAGCTGTCCGATTCTCGTGCCGGAACTCGACGAGATCGTCGGACGTCTGAATTCGCTGCGCTTAGAGGATCGACTCGGAGAGCTCTATCGCGTCGCACGTCACTTCGTGGCGCGCGCCTCGGCGGCGCTCGGCGAGAGCGTCCTCTCCATTACGACCGATCGCGAATCGCCGATCGTCGCTCGGCTTGCCGGACAACTGCTCGAACGCTTGCCGAGGGTGCGCGGTATCGCCAATTCGTTCGATCCGGCGAGCGCGAACGCCGTGATGGGGCGCGAGCAGCGCACGGTCGCCGGCAGCACGACGATCGAAGAGACGATCGCGGGCGTTCGCTATCGCGTCTCGCCGGAGTCGTTCTTTCAGGTCAATCCCGGTATCGTCGCCAAGATTTTCGCACTGATGCGCGGGGGGCTCGCGCAACCGCGAAAAATCGTCGATCTCTATTGCGGTGCCGGCACTTTTTCGCTCTACTTCGCTGCGGCCGGCAGCAGCGTACTGGGTATCGAAGAGAACCCGGCTGCGGTGCGCGAAGCCGAAGCAAACGCCGAACTCAACGGCTCGCAGGAGCGCGTGGAGTTTGTCGCAGCGCGTGTGGAGGAAGCGGTCGAGCGCCCCGAAATCGCGGCGCGCCTACGCGACGCCGAGATTCTCTTTCTCGATCCGCCGCGCAAGGGAAGCGACGAAGCGACCCTCGGAGCGGTCGTGCGTGCGCGGGTTCCAAACATCTGGTATCTCTCGTGCGATCCGGCAACGCTCGCCCGGGATTTAAAGTTCCTGACGTCCAATGGCTACAACGTCGGAATCGTACAACCATTCGATATGTTTCCGCAGACGGGACACATCGAAACGCTCGTTACACTCTACTGTAACGCTCGCGAGATTCAAGCGGCGGTCGAGGCGGCATTCGCCGACACGCCCCCGCCGGAGTGGCCAGACGACGACCAATCCTCACCTACGGAGTACCCAGATTTTGTCATCCGAGAATCTTGATATCGCTTACGTAGCCAAATTGGCTCGCATCGCCCTCACCGAGGAGGAGGTCGCGCGCTTCGGCGCGCAGCTCGGCGATCTGCTCGGCCACGTCGTGACGCTCGCCGACCTCGATCTCGATAGTATCCCGGCGACCGCGCAGGTCGTGGAGTCGCGCAACGTCATGCGCGAAGATCTCGAGCGCCCGTCGCTCGATCGTGAGGTCGTCCTCTCCGGAGCGCCGCAACGCCAAGGCGCCTTCGTTCGCGTGCCGCGTATTATCGGGCAGGCGTAGCGATGTCGGCGAATATTTCCTCCGGCGCTGCGGAGGTCGCGCGTGCGGTGAACGCAGGCGAGTGTTCGGCGCGCGAAATGGTCGACGCGACTTTGGCACATATTGCGAGCGTCGAGCCGCAGGTCGGAGCCTATCTCAGCGTGCTCGAACGGCAGGCGCGCGAACGCGCCGACGCGCTCGATGCGCGCATCGCCGCTGGAGAGCGCTTCCCGCTCGCGGGCGTGCCGCTGGCGGTGAAAGATAATCTCGCGCTCGAAGGCACGGTGACGACCTGCGGCAGTAAAATGCTCGAGCGATGGGTCGCGCCGTACACGGCGAGCGCCGTGCAATCGATGCTTGCGGCGGGCGCAATTCCGGTCGGAAAAGCGAACATGGATGAGTTCGCAATGGGCTCGTCCTGCGAGAACAGCGCGCTCGGCGTCACTCGCAATCCCTACGATCTCGAGCGCGTCCCGGGCGGTTCGAGCGGCGGCTCGGCGGCCTCCGTCGCAGCCTACGAAGCGACGATCGCTTTGGGGAGCGATACCGGAGGCTCGATTCGCGAGCCTGCGGCGTTCTGCAATCTCGTCGGTTTCAAACCGACGTACGGGCGCATCTCGCGTTACGGGCTCATCGCCTTTGCCTCGAGTCTCGACCAGATCGGACCGTTGACGCGGAGCGTTGAGGATGCGGCGCTCGCGTACGATGCGATGGCCGGCTTCGACCCGATGGATTCGACCAGCGTCGACCGTGCCGTCGAACCGACCGCGAACGCCTTGCGCGAAGATCTCCGCGGCGTTCGGATCGGCGTCGTCAAACAGTTCGATACCCACAAACTCGGGAGCGATATCGACGATGTCTACGATCGCGCTTTGCACGATCTCGAAGCGCTCGGCGCCGAGATCGTCGAAGTCGAATTGCCGACCGCCGATTATGGCTTAGCGACCTATTACCTCATCGCACCGGCCGAGTGCAGTTCGAATCTCGCACGCTTCGACGGCGTTCGCTATGGGCTGCGCGTCGAGGGCGACGACGTCGCCGAGATGAACGAGCGTTCGCGCGCCGCGGGATTCGGGCCGGAGGTGAAACGGCGCATTCTCATCGGCACCTACGCGCTCTCCAGCGGCTACTACGACGCCTATTACGTCCGCGCGCAGAAAGCACGCACCCTCGTCGCGCGCGACTTTGCAAAAGCCTTTGAAACGTGCGACCTTATCGCCGCTCCGGCAACGAGCTCCCCTGCATTCCGTTTTAAATCCAAGAGCGATCCCTACAGTATGTATCTGATGGACTACTACACGATCCCCATGTCGTTGGCGGGGCTGCCTGCATTGAGCGTTCCCTGCGGCTGGGTTACTCCCGAAGG
>JABEUW010000070.1 GCA_013043945.1 Vulcanimicrobiota bacterium
CGATTCTGGACGAGCCACCGCGAAGCGCACGAAATCGTCGCGTTCGCCGATCCACGATAAGCGTTGCTAATCGAGAGCTTCGTCGCGGCGTTCGGGCGTAACCAGAAATCCGAACGCCGCTAAGGCGGCGACCGCTACGAGAACGACGATGGCGATCGCCGCGAGCGCGCGCGCATAATCCGCGCCCCCGTTTGGTAAGGCGAAGGAGGTTGCGGCGATCGTCGCCTCGATTTGCGCCGCACCCGCGGAGAGCAGGTTGCCCATTTGGTAGGCCGTTCCCGGGAAGGAACCACGCAGAAGGGGTGGCGATATTTCATTAAGGTGTGCGGGTATGATTCCCCACGCCCCTTGCACCGCAAATTGCATCGCAAAGGCACCGGTGGCGAGCGCGGGGATGCTGCCGGCGTACGCCCAGAGCGGAATCGCCGCTACGCCCAGCAACGCCGCAACGATGATGCCGACGCGCCGCCCAACGCGCTGCGAAAGTGCACCAAAGGCGATCCCGCCGAGAATCGCACCGATCGCGGCCACGATCGCTAAGAACGAGACGACGCTCGGTGAGAAGCCGTGTTGCTTCTGGAGAAAGGTCGCGTAGAGATCCTGTGTCCCGTGCGACATGAAGTTGAATGCCGTCATAAAGAGTACGGCGTAGAACATGAGCGGCAGAGATTTGACGGTTGCGATTCCGCGGCTGTTGACGATATCGGGGCGTTTACTCGCGGCGGACCACGTCGGCGATTCCTCGACGTGACGGCGGATGAAGAAGAGCAGAATTGCGGGGAGCACGCCGATGATAAACAGCGCGCGCCACCCCCACGGCGTCCACGTAAAGACGACGAAGTTTGCGACCGCAGCGAGCAGATAACCGACCATGTAGCCTTCTTGCAGGAGGCCGCTGAGAATGCCGCGCGTTTTCGTGGGGAGGCTCTCCATCGTCAACGCCGCGCCGAGTCCCCATTCGCCGCCCATGGCGACGCCGAAGAGTATTCGCAGGATGAGAAAGACCGCATAATTCGGCGAAAATGCCGTCGCGAATTCAATCAGCGAAAAAAGCGCGATATCGATCATCAACGGCAAGCGGCGCCCGACTGCGTCGCCGAGCGCGCCGAAAAAAATGGCACCGAACGGGCGTGCGGCGAGCGTAAGCGTTATCGCGAGCACGATCTCGGGGATCGAGCGATGAAAATCTGTGGCAATCTTGGTGACGACGAAGGTAACGATAAAGAAATCGAATGCGTCGAGCGTCCAGCCTAAAAAGGCCGCAATGAAACTCGTTTTCGCGCGTCTATCGAGCGAACGAATCGCCGCGAGCGTACCCACGACTCGTTACGGCGAAGCGGACGCCGCCGGGCTCGCGCTGGCGCTCGCACTCGCACTCGGGCTCGGTGACGGCGTCGTGGGGCGCTCGTCGCCGTAAAGCACCAGCAGCCACGTTTCGCCTTTCTTCACCAATAACTTCGGTGTGACGAACGAGAAGGTCAACGTCGTTCCCTTCAGGGTTGACGTATCGTAGGTGCCGATAAAGGTGTCGACGGATTTCTTTTTGCGATGAACTTCCTGAAAGAGTTGGACGGCGAAGCCACGACCAGGAATCTGCGCCTTCGGCAGCGTGTAGGCGATGCGCGCGCCACCGAAGATCGTCGTGTCGGCGCTCGTCGTTAATCGGAGCGCCACGAGCGCCACGGTCCCGGCGCTCTTGGTATCGGGCTTCACCATTGGGGGAGCATCGCTGGTGAGCGCCTGAATATGGAGCGTCATCTGCGGCCCTGCAGGCGTCGCACTCGCCTGTGGACTCGGCGAACCGGATGGGCTCGACGAGGGCGAGGTGCTCGGCGTCGGTGTCGGTGTTGGTGTTGGTGTCGGCGTTGGGCTGGGGCTCGGGCTCGGTGTCGGCGAGCCGGGTTTCCCCGAGGCCCCAGGCGAGGGTGAGCCGCTCGGAGTCGGCGATGGAGTCGGCAGATCGAAAGCGAGCACGCAACTGAAACCCTTGCTCGCCGGGCAGCGCAGGCCGGAGGCTGCCTGTGAGACGGGATAGGTGACCGTATCGCCGGGCGGCGGCGTCGGCCGAGTTGCGGTTTTGCTCGGAGGAGCTGCGGGGTTGGCGGCGGGGCTCGCCCCTACCCCACCCGGCGGCGTGAAGCCGTTCGGTGCTGCGGTGCCGCCGCTCGCGAAATTCCCCGAGCACGCGCCGAGCGCGAGCGTAAATGAGAGGGCGGCGATGCCCGTCATGAGTCTCGGCTTCATCAGCGGCGTGCCTCGATCTCGGCTCGTAATTCTGCGGCGAAGGCATGTGGAGTTATGGTGCGCTTTTCTTCGTTCCCACGCTGGTTGACGTTCACGGTGCCGTCGGCAAATTCTTGTTTTCCAACGACCAGAATATAGGGCACGCGTTGCGTTCTCCAATGGCGAATTTTGTAGCCGATCTTTTCGTTGCTCTCATCGACCTGCGCGCGGAAACCCTGTTCGTGCAACGAGCGTGCGACCGAGCGAGCGTACTCGAGCTGATGCTCGGAGATCGGGGCGACGACGGCCTGGATCGGCGCGAGCCAGGTTGGGAATGAGCCGCCGAAATGTTCGATGAGGATGCCGAAGAAACGTTCCATCGATCCCGCGAGCGCGCGATGGATCATCACCGGGACGTGCTCGTTCCCGTCGCTTCCGCGATATTTCAGGTCGAAACGCTGCGGTAACACAAAATCGACCTGCACCGTGCCGAGCTGCCATTTTCTTCCGATGGCGTCGCGCACGTTAATATCGAGTTTCGGCCCGTAGAAGGCGCCGCCGCCATCATCGATCTCGAATGCAACGCCCTTACTTGCGAGGGCGGCCCGGATCGCATTTTCGGCGATCTCATCGGTCTCGACACGATCTTTCGCTTCGCGCTTCGAGAGCACGTACTGAAATTCGGTGAAGCCGAAAGCATCCATCAGCCGGAGCGCCTCGTCGAGCGTCTGTTCGAACTCCGATTGTAGTTGCTCGGGCATACAGAAGAGATGCGCGTCGTCCTGCGTGAAGCCGCGCACGCGGGTGAGCCCGTGCAGCACGCCGCTCCGTTCGTAGCGATAGACCGTGCCGAACTCCGAATAGCGAATCGGCAACTCGCGATAGGAGCGCGGTTTATCGCGATAGATGAGAATGTGCCCGGGGCAGTTCATCGGTTTGAGGCGAAAGCGCTGCTCCTCCACCTCGAGCGCTCCGAACATGTTCTGGGCGTAATTATCGAGGTGCCCGGAGATCGCGTAGAGCCGTTCGCTCATGACGTGCGGGGTAACGACGGGTTGATAGCCGCGCTCGCGTAGACCCTCGCGTATAAATTGCTCCACGATCCCGCGCACCGTCGCGCCTTTCGGGTGCCAGAAAATGAGGCCGCCCCCGGCATCCTCCTCGATGGAGAAAAGATCGAGCTCGACCCCGAGCTTGCGGTGGTCGCGCTTTTGGGCCTCCTCGATCTGTGCCAAGTAGGCGTCGAGCTGCTCCTGCGTCGGCCAGGCGGTTCCGTAGATGCGTTGCAGCATCGGGTTCTTCTCGTCGCCGCGCCAATAGGCGCCGGCGATCGAAGTGAGTTTGAGCGCGCGGAGATCTCCGGTGCTCTCGGCGTGCCCGCCGCGGCAGAGATCGGTAAACTCGCCGATCGTATAGAGCGTGATTGGGTCGCCTGCGGGGATCGCTTCGGCGAGCTCGACTTTATACGGGTTATTCTTAAACCGGTCGATCGCTTGCTCGCGCGTGACGCGCTCCCCGGTCATCGGGTAGTTCGCAGCGACGATCTCGCGCATTCGCGTCTCGAGCCGCTCGATATCCTCCGGCGTAAACGGCGTCGCACGATCGAAATCGTAGTAGAAGCCATTCTCGATCGCCGGGCCGATGGTCGGCTTAGCGTCGGGGAAGCAATCTTGCACCGCGTACGCGAGAACGTGCGCGGCCGTATGGCGGAGCGCGGCGAGGACCGCCTCTTGCGCCTGGTCGATATCGGGCATCCCTGCGGGTTCGGCGCCGATGGGGGGGCGGGCCTTGCGCCGCCGCCTTAATGACTCTTAAGGGTTCCATAAGCCGGTGTTTACCAGCACATCGTATGCTCTCCATGAGGGCACGCCCGCGCGAGCCCGAGCGTCGTATCGCACTTGTTATCGTACATGAAGGGAATTACATGCGTAAGTTCACCGCCGTCGCACTTGCAGCCGTGTTCGCACTCGGCTCGCTCGCTGCGGCGCGGGCCGCGACCCCGGTCCTCGAGACCGGCTCGTCGCTGCTCTATCCGCTGATGAATCTTTGGGTCGCCTCGTATCAGGCGAAGAATCACACCGTCCAAATTACCACGCAGAGCACGGGCAGCGGCACGGGCATTTCGCAGGCGATCGCCGGCGTCGCTCAGATCGGCGCATCGGATGCCTATATGGGCGATCCGCAGATGCGCGGACATCGCATGCTCAACATCCCGCTCGCCATTAGTGCCCAGCAGATCAACTACAATATCCCCGGGCTGAACAACGTGCATTTGCATCTCTCGGGCCCCGTTCTCGCCGGCATCTACATGGGCCGGATTAAGTATTGGAACGACCCGCAGATCAAGGCACTCAATCGTCCCTACGCCGGCCGCCTGCCGCACCGGACGATCATTCCCGTCCACCGCACGGATGGCTCGGGCGACACCTTTATTTTCTCGCAGTACCTCTCGTTCACCACGCCGATGTGGAGCCACGGCCCCGGCTACGGTACCTCGATCAGCTGGCCCTCGGTCTCGACCGCGGTCGGTGCGAACGGAAACCCGGGCATGGTTCAGGCCTGCAAAGCGACGCCGTACTCGATTGCCTACATCGGCGTCAGCTTCATTAACGAAACGAACAAGGCCGGACTCGGCTACGCGCTGCTCAAGAATCGTGCCGGGCGCTTCGTCGCTCCGACCGCTTCAACGATCGGCTCGGCGGCGGCCGCGATGTATCCGAAGACCCCGCGCGACGAGCGTATCTCGCTGGTCTTTGCTCCGGGAGCGAACTCCTACCCGATCATCAACTACGAATACGCCATCGTGAACCCCCACCAGAAGAGCGCGGAGACGCGCGAAGCGCTCGTGAAGTTCCTTTCGTGGGTCCTCGACCATAACGGCGGCCAGGAGATGCACTTCCTCAATGCCGTTCACTTCCTCCCGCTTCCGGCCTCGATTGCGAAATTGAGCCGAGCGCAGATCGCGCAGATCCACTAGGTTGGCAGGGCTTACGCCGACCGTAGGAAGGAACCGCCCGCGCCGCGTCGCGGTTCCTTTCTCACAATCGCCGGCCAGCGGAATGCTGGCCGGCGTTTTGACATCGATCGCCGCGGGGATCTGCTTGCTGTTGGTCGTGCTGATGCTGCTCTTTTTGCTTTGGTATACGTGGCCCGCGATCCGGTATAACGGCCTGAGCATTCTCAACGACATGACGTGGAACATCGGCAACCAGTACGGCACGGGGAGTTCGGTGCATAACGGCGTCTCCGCGGAGCCGGGTGCCGAATTCGGCGGCCTGGTCTTTTTAGTAGGGACGCTGCTATCGGCACTCCTCGCGATGGTCTTTGCCGTTCCGCTTGCCTTAGGTGTCGCGTTGACGATTGTCTATCGCTTGCCGGAGCGCTTGCGTTTACCGACCAATGCGTTAATCGAACTGATGGCCGGCATCCCATCGGTCGTCTACGGCTTGTGGGGTACGATCGTATTGGTACCTTGGGTGGGGAATCACGTCGCCCCGTTCGTCACGCATCATTTTGGTTTCATTCCCTTTCTCGGAGGGGATGCCGGAAGTGGGAATGGGCTCTTTGCAGCAGCGATCGTCCTAGCGATCATGGTGATGCCGATTATGGTAGCGACCGTGCGCGACGTGCTGCTCGCGCAGCCGAAGAGTTTCTACGAGGCGAGCATGGCGCTTGGAAGCACCTCATGGCAGGCCGTCACGCATGCGGTCCTACCGAGCGTGCGCACCGGTATCGTCGGTGCGATTCTGGTCGCTTTCGGGCGCGCCCTCGGTGAAACGATGGCCGTGCTGATGGTCGCCGGAAATGCAATCAATATTCTGCCGCATAATATTTTCTCGCCGATCAACACGATCGCAGCGGTCGTCGTGTCGCAATTAGAGTCGGCGGTCAGCGATGCCAGCGGCATCGCGCAGCGCTCGTTAGCCGAACTTGCGCTCGTATTGTTCGTCATTTCGTTGACGGTGAATACCGTCGCGCGCGTCGCGATACGCGGGCAGGATCGGTCGCACTGATGGTCTCTCGCGTCGCTCGGAACGTCGCCATCTCTCGCTTTTGGTGGGTGCTTTGCATCGCCTCGCTGGTTGGGGCGTTGCTCGTGTTGCTCTCGCTCTTTGGGTTCGTCTTCGTACGCGGCATCGCCGCGATTCGCCCCGAGATCTTCTTTACCGTGACCCAAGGCATCGCCGGCGGCCTCGCCAACGCGATCGTGGGGACGTTGCTGCTGGTGACGCTGGCTATTGCATTGGTCGTGCCGGTCGGCATCGGCGCGGCGGTCTGGGTCACGCAGTTTGCGCCGGATCGCTTGCGCATCGTCGTGCGACTCTCGATCGACGTCCTCTTCGGGGTTCCCTCGATCGTGGTTGGGTATTTTCTCTACGTCGCGTTGGTGGAGACGGCGGGCTGGGGTTTCTCGCTCGTCGCCGGCTCGCTCGCGCTGGCGATCATTATGCTGCCGTACGTCTATCGCGCTGCCGATCTTGCATTCTCGGCGGTGCCACGCGATCTCGTGGAAGCCTCGGTCGCCTTAGGCGCTCGCCCGTTAACGACGTTCGTGCGCGTCGCATTTCCTTGGGCATTGCCGGGAACGCTGACAGGGCTGCTTATCGGCGTCGGCATCGCCTTAGGCGAGACCGCACCGCTGATCTATACCGCCGGTTGGTCGAACTATATGCCGACGCTCGCGCTCACCCATTCGCCGGTCGGCTATCTTACCTACGTGGTGTGGACGTTCATTAACGAGCCCTTCAAACAATCGCATCAACTTGCCTATGCCGCCGCCTTTCTCTTGATGGTTGCGATCTTCGTTACCAACTTCGTCGCTCGCGCGGCGGTGGAGTACTGGGCCTCCCGTACCCGCTCCCACTCTTGATTCCGGGCTGAATCCGCCGATATCGATCGTGTCCCCGGGAGTGGTGTACGAAAGGATCACCCTCGTAGCATAGGGAGCGGTCACCGTGGCTTTCGGCGAAGGTTGTTTTTGAAAAAGAAACA
>JABEUW010000071.1 GCA_013043945.1 Vulcanimicrobiota bacterium
CGTGAAAACATCGGGATCGTCACGCAAGAAACCTACCTTTTCCACGATACGATTATCGCCAATTTGCGCTACTCGCGCCCCGATGCAACGCTCGCGCAGATTCACGAAGCGACCCGCGCCGCGAACATTCACGACTTTATCGAAACGTTGCCGCAAGGCTACGAGACGGTCGTCGGCGAGCGCGGCCACAAGCTCTCGGGCGGCGAACGTCAGCGCCTTGCGATCGCGCGCGTCCTCTTAAAAAACCCACGCATTCTCATTCTCGATGAAGCGACCTCGGCGCTCGATTCCGAAAACGAGGCCGCGATTCAGAGCGCGCTGGAGCGCCTGATGCGCGGACGCACGAGTATGGTGATCGCGCATCGCCTCTCGACGGTCGTCAACGCCGATACCATTTTTGTGGTCGAGGGCGGGCGCATCGTTGAATCGGGCTCGCACGATGAATTGCTGGCACGCGACGGCGTCTACGCGCGCCTCTATCGCACCCAGTTTCGCGAACGCATTCCATCGTAGCGTTCGTTTCGGTTCAGCCTGAGTTTTGTCGTACCGTCCGCGCTCGCGGGGACCTATGCTCAAGATCAGTGGGGCAACCCCTCGCCATTCTTTCAAAATGTATCAGGAGAACACCATGCGCAAGCTCGCTTTAGCTCTCGCACTCGCCTTTAGCGCCCTCACGGTCGCCTCGGCCAGCGCGAACAGCACCATCGTCGTCAAAGCCAAAGATTTCCAGTTCATGCCGAACGTCGTCACCCTGCATGTCGGCAAACCGCAGAAAATTACGTTTGTCGCCGTTCAAGGCGTTCACGGAATGATCGCCCCCGAAGTCGGCATCACCAAGGTCATCACGATTACCTCGAAGCCGACCACCGTCACCGTCACCCCCAAGAAGATCGGCACCTTCCCGGCGCATTGCGCGATCTATTGCGGAATCGGCCACGAGCACATGATGATGACGTTCAAGGTTATCAAGTAACCTCCACCGGAATCGATCCATCATAACGAAGGGGGGCGCCGTCGGCGCTCCCCTTCGTTTCGTTCACCCTCTTACCGATGGTTGTCGAACGCAATACCGGCGCGCACTTGTCCGATCGCTTGTTCGACGAGGTTATAGGCGGCGGCACGATGCCCGCCCTTGTCCCGCTGCGCGACGTTGAGCTGCGCCGCCGCACGGTTCAGCGCCCCGAGCGCCATCTGCATGTGCGGTTGCCGCTCGAACGCGTAGGCCGTAACAGCCGACCCGAGAAAGAGGGCGACCAGAAGCAGCGCTCCGATACGGAGATAGCGAGCGATATTCCCACGATCCTGAAACATACCCTAAACTCCTATGACGATACGTGCGGTGGTTGTAAAGGCAACGTACCGTACGCAACGCCCCGAGTCCACTAAAACAAGATGAGAGATTCTTCGCCTTAGCCGACCATCGATTTCGGCGTCGCCGGAATCAGCAGCGGCGCCCCGGTGCCGGCCTGTACCTCTTCTACCGATACTCCCGGTGCGAGCTCGCGTAGGACGAGCCCTTCGGGTTCGATATCGATCACCGCGAGATCGGTCATCAATTTATGCACGACGCGTTTGCCGGTGAGCGGTAGGGTACATTCGCCGACGATTTTGTGGGCGTTGCCCTTCGCGACGTGCTCCATCATCACGATCACGCGCTTCGCGCCATGCACCAAATCCATCGCGCCGCCCATGCCCTTGACCATCTTCCCGGGAATCATCCAGTTTGCAAGATCGCCGTGCGCGCTCACCTGCATCGCACCGAGCACCGCGAGATCGATATGCCCGCCGCGAATCATCCCGAACGAGAGCGACGAATCGAAATACGAGGCTCCCGGCAACACGGTAACGGTCTCTTTTCCGGCGTTAATGAGATCGGCATCGACATCTTGCTCGTACGGATAGGGGCCGGTGCCGAGAATCCCGTTCTCGCTCTGTAAGACGACCCGCACGCCCGGCGGAACGTAGTTGGGAATCAACGTCGGCATTCCGATGCCGAGATTGACGTACATGCCGTCGCGTAATTCGCGCGCGACGCGCGCGGCGAGTTCTTCGCGTGTTAACGCCATTTCTATCGCTCCTCCCGCTTGCGCGTGGTCACTCGCTCGATTCGTTTCCCTTCCGCACCGACCTCAACGATCCGCGCGACGAAGATCCCGGGAACGTGTACGTTCTCGGGTTCGATCTCGCCGGGCTCCACCAAGCGTTCGACCTCGGCGATGGTTAACCGGCCGGCCATCGCACAGAGCGGGTTGAAATTTCGCGTCGCTTTCGAAAAATAGAGATTCCCTTCGCGATCCCCGATACTCGCGCGCACGAGAGCGTAATCGCAGCGGATCGCTTCTTCGAGCACGTACTCGCGATCGCCGAAACGCCGCGTCTCCTTCGGGGGCGAGGCTTTCGCGACACTGCCGTCGGGGTTATGGCGCCAGGGCAGGCCACCGGCGGCGACGGGGGTGCCGACCCCCGCCGGAGTGTAGAACGCCGGGATGCCGCAGCCGCCGGCACGGAGCCGCTCGGCGAGGGTGCCCTGCGGCACGAGCTCGACTTCGAGCTCGCCGGAGAGATACTGCCGCTCGAATTCCTTATTTTCGCCGACATAGGAGCCGGTCGTACGCCGTATGCGCTTGTTGTCGAGGAGGACGCCGAGTCCCCAACCGTCGACACCGCAGTTATTCGAGACGGTGACGAGATCGCTCGCGCCTTGGGCGAGCAGCGCCTGAATCAGGTTATGCGGGATGCCGTTGAGGCCGAAGCCCCCGACGGCTAACGAGGCCCCGCTGGGAATGTCGGCGACGGCCGCGGCCGCCGATGGGTACACTTTCTCCATACCGGCGCAGATAGGCGGTCGTGGGAGCAAAACCCTGGTCGCCCCCGAACCTATCGACCGGTTGACAATCCGATCCCTCGATACGGCCCCTGCGGGGCCTACTCGGGATGACATTTCCGCTCGTTAACCATGAAGAGGAGTACCCAATGTCAGTAGCCGCGCAAGCGCACGACGAAGAAGCGATGATCATCGAGATGGTGCGCGATTTAGTCTCCGAAAAAGTCGCGCCGCGCGCGGCGGCAATCGACGAAAGCGAGGAGTTCCCCGACGATATCCGTCGCCTCTTCGCACAGAACGACCTCTTGGGCATTCCGATTCCCACCGAATATGGTGGGCTCGGCGGAAGCTTCGTCACCTACGTCAAGGTCGTCGAAGAGATCGCGAAAGCATGTGCGTCGAGTTCGCTGATCGTCGCCGTACAGGAGCTTGGCATGCTGCCGATTATGATCGGCGGCAACGACGAGCAGAAGCGACGTTTTCTCCCGAAGATCGCCTCGGGGGAGCACCTCGCCGCATACGCGCTGACCGAGGCGAGCAGCGGCTCCGACGCACTCGGCTCGATGCGCACGCGCGCTCGCCGCGACGCTGATTCCTACGTGCTCGACGGCCAAAAAATTTGGATTACCAACGGGAGCGTCGCCGATGTCGTCTGCGTCTTCGCCGTCACCGATCCCGAGGCCGGCAGCCGCGGCGTCAGCGCTTTCGTCGTCGAAAAGGGGACGCCGGGCTTTGCCGTCGGTAAGAAGGAGCGCAAGATGGGGATCAAAGGCTCGCCGACCGTCGAGCTGATCTTTAGCGAGTGCCGCATTCCCGCCAACAATCGCCTCGGCGAAGAGGGCGAGGGCTTTAAGATCGCGATGAAGGTGCTCGATAAGTCCCGCCCCGGTATCGCGGCGCAGGCGCTCGGAATCGCCGCCGGGGCGCTCGAGTACGCGACCCAGTACGCGCGCGACCGCGTCGCCTTCGGTAAACCGATCGGCCAGCATCAGGGTATCGGCTTCATGCTCGCCGATATGAAGACCGAGGTCGAGGCGGCGCGGCTCATGCTCTACGAATCGGCCCGCAAATGCGACGAAGGCGCCCCCGATGTCTCGCTCTGGGCTTCGATGGCCAAACTCAAATGTGGGGATGTCGCGATGTCCGTGACCACCGACGCGGTTCAGGTCCTCGGCGGCTTCGGCTATTCCGCGGAGTACCCCGTCGAACGGATGATGCGCGACGCCAAGATCACCCAGATTTACGAGGGAACCCAGCAGATCCAGCGCCTGGTCATCTCTCGCAATCTGGTCGGGAAGGGGCGCTAGCTAGGCTTTGCGAACTAACCGCCCTTCTCAGACGTTGTTAAGGCACGTTAAGAGACGAATTTTCGCACAAAGGGGGTGAAAGAATGCGCAAACTCCTCGCTGCACTGATCGCGGCGTCCTTCCTCGCAACGGGTACGGCTATGGCCGCCACCATGAGCAAGACCGCCATGAAGACGATGGCCAAGAAAGCCGCTGCTAAGAAGCCGATGGCCAAGAAGGCCGCTGCTAAGAAGCCGATGGCTAAGAAAGCCGCTGCTAAGAAGCCGATGGCCAAGAAAGCCGCTGCTAAGAAGCCGATGGCCAAAAAAGCCGCTGCTAAGAAGCCGATGGCTAAAAAAGCCGCCGCCAAGAAGGGCCACAAACCGCCGGTTCGCTAACCGATCGTTATCATCCTAAGGTAAACCCGGGGGCAACCCCAGAGGGGCATCGGCGTTTCCGCCGATGCCCCTTTTTTATGCCGCATGCGAGTTCGCTGCCACCGTTATGGGTGCAGCACCGAGCGCCAGTAGATCAGCATGCGCTCCCAGAGCGTGCGCCGCTGCATCAAGCCGGCGATCGAATGCGTTTTCCGCGGGAAGAGCATGACGTTGACATCGGTGAGCCCGGCTAGGATCGTCTTCTGGAGGAACGCGACGGTATTGGCCATGTGGACGTTGTCGTCGCTCGTCCCGTGCATGATCTGTAGCGGGCCGTTGAGATGCGCGACATCGAAAAGATTCGAACTGCGATCGTAGGCATGGGGATGCTTCTGCGGAAGCCCCATGTAGCGTTCGGTATAAATCGTGTCGTAGAGGTGCCAGTCGGTCACCGGAGCGACCGCGAGCCCGGCAACGAAACGTTTGGAATGTTCGAGCGCATAGATCGTTTCATATCCACCGAAGCTCCATCCCCAAATGCCGATTCGTTTCGCATCGACATACGGGAGCGAGGCGAGATAGCGAGCTCCGATTCGCTGCCCCGCGAGCGAGCCCGGTCCAAAATTATGCAAGAGCAGGCGAACGTGTTTATCGTTATCGATCTGCGATGCCGGACCGTCGATCGAGAACACGATGATGCCCTCTTGCGCTAAAAGATCGTGCATCAACTCCATCGTGTAGCCGAAGCCGTTGGTCGTAGTCGGCGCGGCCGGGCCTCCGTACACGTAGACGACGACCGGGTACTTTCGGTGAGGATCGAAGTGCGGCGGACGAATCATCCATGCATCGAGCGGCCCATACTTCGAGGGCACCTCGAAGCGCCGCACCGGCAAGAGCATCGATTGCAACGATGCATCGGCCGCCGCCAGGACCTGCGGAGCCTGCGAGGGCAGGTGGAGCGTCACCTCGGGCACGCGATTCATCGACGAATAGGTATCGACAAATGCATGCGTCGCGGGCGCGAAGGCGATGCGGTGCACGCCGCGCTCCGGGGTGAGATCCTTCAACGCCCCACTGCGAAGATCGACTTCGAGTAACGCGCGATTTCGGCGGTTTGGATAATCGGCGTAGACCCACGCACGCGTCCCGCTCTTTCCCGCCGCGACCAACCCGTTGGTTGCATACGAGCTTCCGAGATTATAATCGCCGGTTATCCGTCGCAGCGATCCATCGGCAGCACGAAGATAGAGCGAGCGCAGATTTTCGCGATCGAGCACCCAGAGCGAGGAACCGTCGGGGAGCCAGGTCGGTATTGCGATGACGTCGACCCACGACGGCGAGGATTGGCGGTAGAGCGTACTCGGGGCCGCGCCATCGGCCGGAAGCGATTCGACGCGCAGCCACCGTTCGCGGCGATTTAAAATCTCCGCGATGAGATCGTCGCTCTTCGGACGCCACGAGAATGCGGCGATATATCGATCCTTCGGCGCCGCGTTATAGAGTAGGCGATCGGTTTTCGTCGCGAGATCGATCACGTGGAGGCTCGCAGCCGGATTCTTCTCCCCTGCAAGCGGGTAGCGTTGATAGTTGACGCGTCCGTTCTTCGGAAGAAAATCGGTCAGCGGGAAGCGCGTGACCTTCCGCTCGTCGAGGCGCAGGTAGGCGATCTTCGAGCCATCGGGCGACCAGCGAAAGCCGTGGGTGATGCCGAGCTCCTCCGGGTAGACCCAATCGAGCTGACCATCGAGCATTGCATTTCCGGTGCCGCCATGCGTGAGTTGTTGAAGCGCAACCTTGGCGCCGAGCTGCGCGACGAAAAGATTGGCCTTTTTCGCAAACGCGATTGCATCGCCGTTGGGCGACCACTGCGGATCCGAGACGCCGCTCGCAATCTTCTGCAAAGCTTTCGTCGCAAACGTATAGACGTAGAGCGTGCCGTCGGCCATCACGGCGATACGGCGATCCTTCGGCGACCAGCCGACGTTATACGGCGTCGCCCCGTGCTTGCCGAACCGATCGGGGGCCAATAGAACCCGTGCGGCTCCTTCGCGCGTATGCAGCATCAACGGGAGATGCTCCGCGGGGTCCTGTGACGGGAGAATGTAGGTAAAGCGCTTTCCACGGTGCGACCAGGAGATCCCAGCGGGTTGACGGCCCCATGAAGGTTCCTTCCCGAACGCCGCTGACGGCGTCAGCGCGCCCTGGGCCGGAGCGGCCGCGACGCCCGCCATCAGCAACATCGCAAGAACGGAGGTACTCTGCAGCAGCTTCATTCGCGGGACTTTCGCGTATCGGCGTGGCAATACTTTCTCTATGGCAGACCCCATGAATCCTGATTTTACCGCTCAAAACCCCATCGTTGCCGCCGCCGAAAGGATCCGTTCGCGACGCGCACTCGGCGAGTTGATCGACGCAACCGATGCAACGCGCGTCGATCGCGGCGCCGGCGGAGGCGAGCCTTCGTTGCGCGCATTCGGCGATGCAATCGCGATGGGGATAAAGCGACTGAATTCTATTCTCGGCGAGCGCAACGGCGTTAGGTTGGTTCGTTTAGAGCGGCCGCTACGGTTGCGACTGCGCTTCGGAGAGTATCGCATCGCTCTCGAACTCGACGAGAACACCGAGTTGATCCGCATTCGCGGCCTCGGATTCGATGGGGATTACCAGTTCGTTCCCGACCTCGCAATTCCAAGCTTGATCGATGTCTCGAAGGTTTCAACGGAGAGCGGTTACGGCGAAGCGATCACGCCTTCGACGCTTTTGAAATCGATCGCACGCGACGCCGAGCTCCCGCGCCCGCCGCACCTCGATTCGCCCGGGCCGCTTTCGTTTTAGCGACGATCGGCGCGCTCGGGCAGAGCGAGCGAACGGGACATCGTTCGCAGAGCGGCGTCGGGGCCTTGCAGATAGCGCGGCCGTGCAAAATCAACCAGTGATGGGCGTGCCGCCACTGCGCTTCGGGTAGCAATGCGGTGACGTCGCGCTCCACTGCAAGCGGCGTCGTACCGGTCGTAAGCCCCAGTCGATGCGCGACGCGAAAGACGTGCGTATCGACTGCAAACGCCGCCTCACCGAAGGCAACGGAGAGCACGACGCTCGCGGTCTTGCGCCCGACACCGGGGAGCGCTTCGAGCTCTTCCCGCGTTTCAGGTACGCGCCCGGCATGCCTTTCCGACAGAGCTCGAGCGGCGGCAACGATGTTCTTGGCCTTCGTTCGGAAAAACCCGCACGATTGAATCAAACGTTCGACATCGGGGAGCCGCGCCGAGGCTAACGCTTTTGGATTCGGATAGGCGGCGAAAAGTGCGGGCGTCGTCAGGTTGACACGTGCGTCCGTGCACTGTGCCGAGAGAATCACTGCGACGAGCAATTCGAATGGATTACGGTAGATTAACGCAGTGACCGCATCAGGATAGGAAGTTTCTAGAAGGGCGAGCTCCTCCTTTGCGATCGCTCGAGAAACTTTACGCTTCGGAAACGGAATTTCAGCCACGCGGGATACTCTGCGCTCATTCGGCGAGACGAACCTGCCGATGAACCACGTACGATGAAGGGCGAGCGAGAGGCCGACGACGTCGCAATAATCGGCGGGGGCCTCGCAGGTACGGCAATAGCGATCGCCTGCGCGCGCACCGCCCGGAACGCGCGCGTTCGCTTGTTCTCCCCTGAAAATCCCGGGCGAGGCGCAGCCTACGGCGCCGGCTCACCGATATGGTTCATGAACGGCCCGGCAAGTGCGATGAGTATTATCGCCGGCGATACCGAACATCTGGTTCGGTCGTTGCACTGCTCGCCCGAGACATTCGTAACGCGAGAGCAGTTCGGAGAGTACATCGGGAGCACGTTTCACAAGGCGACCTTCGGTCGCGCGAATATCGCGACCGAACGAGCGGCGGTCGTCGATCTCGAACGACGGCACGGCGATTTCATTCTCGAGGACGATCGCGGTGCTCGATATCGGGCACGAAGCGTCGTCCTAGCGATGGGAAACGCAAAACCGGCCGACGACTTCTTACCGCGCGAGTTGCGCGCGAGCAAACGCTACGTCCGCGATCCCTGGCGCACCCCAACGAGCGAGATTCCAGAGGGAGATGTGCTCTGCATCGGCAGCGGACTCACCGCGATCGATCGCGTTGCAGCACACGCCCACGCAAGACGAAGCGGCACGGCATTTACCATCGCTCGGCACGGCTTTCTTCCCGCCCGCGAGAGCGTCGAGATTCGTACCTGCAGTTACGCGGAGCTCGAACTCGACGATTCTTCGCCGCTCGCATTGCTGCGTTCGGTGCGCTCGGCGATGCGCCGTCGCATCGCGCAAGGAGGCGACTGGCGGGAGATCGCCGAGGCGCTACGGCGGCCATCGCAACGGATCTGGCTCGGCTGGACGACCGCGCAACGCCGGCAGTTCATCGAACACCTCGCCTCGCTTTGGGGATCGCTGCGCTATCGCGTGCCGCCGGCGACCGATAACGCCGTTGCCGAGTTGCGCGCCTCGGGACGCTACGTTTCCCTACAGGGCGCGATTGTCGGCGCTTCCGACGAACGCGAAGGTATCCTCATCGAATACCGTACGCGCGGCGAGCTCCGCCAGCTGCAGGTTGCATCGGTCGTGAATTGCACCGGACCGAATGGAGAGCTGAGCTCCAATCCGGATCGACTGATTCGCGCGCTACTCGAACGCGGCCTGATACGCCCCGATGCGCTGCACCTGGGCCTCGATGCAACTCGCTACGGCGAAGCGATCGATTGCGAAGGGCTCGCCGATGAACGGCTGCTCGCCATCGGGCCGCTGCTGCGCGGAATCCTCTACGAAACGACCGCGGTGCCGGAGATCGCCGAGCAAGCGCTCGCAATCGCGCACCGCGTCGCTCGCGAGATCGAGGCCTGCGTCGCATGATCGCCGAGGTCGAGATCGATCGTATCGTCGCCGAGCAGATCGCGCGCCGCTCGCAGTGGGAGCGCAGGCTTCCACGCCGCAGAACGGGCTATACACGCTCGCGTCTGCTCGCCTGCGACGCATACGAAGTGTTAGCGCTTCTGTGGTTCCCCGGAGCGGCGACTCCGATACACGACCACGGCGACTCCTATTGTGCGACCCGAGTGCTCGCAGGGGAGCTCGACGTCGCGCGCTACCTGCGCACCGACGACGGAGACGACGAGAGCAAGATCGCGATACGGCTGGTAGGTCGCGGCGCGCAACGTGCCGGGGAGGGCGACGCGCTCGCGAGCGCGCGCGAACTGCATAGCGTCGCAAACCCAGGATTTGACGAAGCGCTCTCGCTCCACGTGTACGCTCCGCGTTATACGACGTTCGGAATCTACGATGAATCCGGCGTGCGCATCGCCCTCGCCCCATCACGCTACGACGCCGTTTTAGGCTAGCGAAATCTCGTTGCCGTCACGGGCGACAATCTTCTCTTTTTCGAGTGCGGCGACCAACTCATCGAAGCGCTCTCCTACCTCGGCAGCCACGATGCCGACGATCTCGCGCTCTAGGTCGAGCAGCGAGATCCGTTCGCCGGGCGGAAGCTCCCGCAAGCGATCGACGATACGGCCGCGTGCAAAACGCGCCGTCAGTTCGAACGGAACCGGTTCCTTCGCCGTTGCCGGTTTAGCAAATTCTTCACGCAGTCGCTCGAGCCGTGCTGCATCGATCGGAGCGGCGACGCAGAGCGTCTGCAGCGGGCAGGCCGCGCATCGCGGCGCGCGCGCGGTGCAAACCAACGCGCCGAGATCCATCATCGCCGAACTCCAGTCGTGCGCCTTCCCATTGGGCACGAGTTGACGTGCGAGCATATCGAGCTCTTTCGATGCAGCTTTCGCTGGATATTCGATCCCGAAATGAACCCGATGTACGATACGCCGCACGTTGGTGTCCATCGGAGCCGCGTCGTAGTTAAATGCAAAGGCGCGAATCGCCGCAACGGTGTAGGGGCCGACTCCCGGCAACTCCAAAAGAAGGTTCTCCTCGGTCGGCATCTCACCGCCGAACTTTGTGACGACTGCGTCGGCGAGGGCCTTCAACCTCACGGCGCGCGTGTTATAGCCGAGCCCCTTCCAATATCGCACCACCTCCGACTGCGGCCCCTTCGCCAGCGCAGAGAAGGTAGGAAAGCGCGATATAAAGGTGCCGAAGATCGGCACGACGCGATCGACCTGCGTCTGCTGTAGCATAAATTCGCTCACGACCGTGTAGTAAGGGTCGCGTACGACCCGCCACGGTAAATTCGCTCGTCCGTATTTCGCGTACCAGGCGAGCAGCCGCCTCTGGATTCCCGTCATCCGCGGAGGCTACGCATCGCTTCGCCGATGCGGCGGATACCCTCGGGAATCTCGTCGCGCCGAACCGCCGTTAATGCCAAGCGAAAGTTGTGGTCGCCGCCGGAATTGGCAAAGAACGCCTCGCCGAAGAGAAACGAGGCGCCGAGGCGTTCGGCGGCATCGAGTAAGGGGCGAGCGCGCATCTCCCGCGGCGTCGCAACCCAGAGGTAGAATCCCCCACTCGGGCCGATCGCGCGAACGCCGGCGGGCCAATATTTTGCGATCGCTTCGTCGGCGATCTTTCGACGGATATGTAATTCTTCGCGAAGCTGTTCGATGTGTGCGTCGTAACCGCGTTCGAGATAATCGACGATCGCCGCCTGAACGTAGAGACTCGTCGCCATATCGTAGGCCTGTTTGCGCATGAGCAGACGGTCGACGATAGTACGCGGCGCGACCATCCAACCGACGCGCAGACTCGGCGCCACGGTCTTACTGAACGTCGAGAGGTAGACGACGTGCTCGGGCGCGAGCGCGAGCAGCGGGGTTTCGCGATGCGAAGCGAGCGGGCCATAGGGATCGTCTTCGATGATCGGCACGCCGGCGCGCCGCGCGATCGTTGCGAGGCGCTCGCGACGATCGGCGTTCATCGTCACGTTGGTCGGATTGTGCATCGAGGGCATCGTGTAGATAAATCGCGGCCGCCGCGTGCGGAGGATCGCCTCGACGTGATCGACGCGCATGCCTTCATCATCGACCGGTATCGGAATCGCGCGCAATCCGCAAATTTGAAAAATCTGCAAAGCTCCGGGATAGGATGGCGACTCGACGATAATTTCGTCTCCGGCCTCGGCGAGGCTCTGTGCGACGATCGCGATGCCCTGCGTCGAACCGGTCAGAACGATGACGTTCTTTGCGATCACGCTGCGCGCGCCGCGGGCGCGCATACGTGCCGAAATCGCTTCGCGTAACGGTTCGTAGCCCTCGGAATCGCCGTACGAGAGAATAAAGCGCGGGTCGCTCGCGACTCGCGCGAACGAACCCGCGAGTTCGACGAGCGGCGAAGGCTCGTCGGGGGCGACGCCCTGAACGAAGGAGATGCGCCCCGGCTCTTGTTTTGCCGCAAGCTCGCCGAGCACCATCGGAAATTCGCCGACCCGCCACGGCGGCAGCGTCACCCACCACGGCACGCTCGCTCCGCGCTCTCCCGCCGCGCTGGCGCGCTTCCGCGAGGCGACGCGCGAACCCGAGCCGACGCGCTGATCGAGCAGGCCGTCGGCGACGAGCTCGCGGTAGGCGCGGACGACGGTGCTGCGATTGATCTCGAGGCGCTCGGCCATCGCGCGCTCGGGAGGTAGGCGCGTCGATTCCGGCAGCGAGCCGGAGAGAATCGCCTCGCGAAGCCCCTCGTAGAGCTGCCGATAGAGCGGCACGATCGAATCGCGATCGAGTTGGAGGGGCAGGTTGGGCGCACCAATCTTACTCATGGATGGGTCCAATTGTACGACGGAGGCCCGCCGCCTCCCGCGGCGGAATAATTGCCGGGAACCCACCCTTCATCCACGCCTGCGCGTAAGGAGTCTTTTCGTGGCCGAACATCAGGTCGATGCCGTCGTCATCGGTGCGGGCCCCGGCGGTTATCATGCCGCCATCCGGCTCGGCCAACTCGGGAAAACCGTCATCTGCGTCGATCGCGATGAGGTCGGCGGAGTCTGCCTGAACTGGGGCTGCATTCCGACGAAGGCGCTCTTGCACGTCGGCGAAGTGATTCGCCATATCGATCATGCCGAAGCGATCGGGCTCAAGGTTCCCAAAGCAACGGTCGACCGTGCCGGCGTCGAGAAGTTCAAAAACGAGGTCGTGAGCGCGAACGTCGGCGGCGTGAAGACGCTCTTCAAAGCGAACAACGTGCAGTTCATGTACGGCGAGGCTTCGTTCGTTTCGCCGAACGAGATCGCGCTGAAGGGCAAAGACGGCAGTAACGAACGGATCCGTGCCGCGCATGTCGTGATCGCGACGGGTTCGGCACCGATTGAGATTAAGGCGTGGCCGCGCGACGGCAAGCGCATCATCAACTCCGACGACGCGGTCGGCATCAAGAGCATCCCCAAGACGATGCTCGTCATCGGCGGCGGCGTGATCGGGTTGGAGTTTGCAACGGTCTACACGCGTATGGGCGCGCAGGTGCTCGTCGTCGAAGCGTTGCCGCAGATTCTCACCGGGAGCGATATCGAGATTTCGAAAACGCTCGGACGTATTCTCAAAAAGCAGGGCGTCGAGATCATGCTCGATACGAAGGTCGCCGCGCTCGAAACGACCGCCAAGGGCGTGAAAGCGACGATCAATGGCGCGGGCACCTCCGGCAAGGATGAGTCGCGCGAGTTCGAGATGGCGCTCGTCGCCGTCGGGCGCCGCCCCGTCACCGACGCGCTGAATCTCGCCGCAGCGGGGCTGAACGTCGACGAGAAGGGCTTCCTCGCCGTCGATGCGCGCATGCGCACCAAAGTTCCGCATATCTACGCCATCGGCGACGTGACCGGGCAACCGTTGCTCGCGCATCGCGCGATGAAGCAGGGCGTCGTTGCCGCAGAGGTAATCGGCGGCGACACCAGTGCGGCCTTCGATCCGATCGCGATCCCGAATTGCGTCTACACCGATCCCGAGGTGGCGACCGTCGGGCTCTCCGAGGAAGAGGCAAAAGCCAAAGGCTACGAAGTCCGGATCGGCAAGTTTCCGCTCGCGGCGAGCGGCCGCGCGCGCACGATGAACGAGAGCGATGGTCTCATCAAGCTCGTCGGCGATGCGAAGACCGATTTACTGCTCGGCATGCACATCGTCGCTCCGCAGGCAGAATCGTTAATCGGCGAGGGCGTCATCGCGCTGGAGATGGGCGCGACGCTCGAAGATATCGGGCTCTCGATCCATCCGCACCCGACGCTCACCGAAGGCATCATGGATGCAGCGGAGGCCGCGCACGGCAA
>JABEUW010000072.1 GCA_013043945.1 Vulcanimicrobiota bacterium
GACATCACGCCCGACGTAGCCGACCTCGGTATACTTCGTTGCCTCGACTTTCACGAATGGTGCGCCGGCGAGCGCGGCGAGCCTCCGGGCGATCTCGGTTTTCCCGACCCCGGTCGGCCCGATCATTAAAATATTTTTCGGCGTGATTTCTCCGCGAAGCTCCTGCGGAACCAACGCGCGCCGAAAGCGATTCCGCAGGGCGATCGCAACGGCGCGCTTTGCATTGCTTTGGCCGACGACGTAATGGTCGAGCGCCTCGACGATCTCGCGCGGGGTCAACGGTGCGCTCACGGGAGCACCTCGACGGTGACGTCGGCGTTGGTATAGATACAGATCTCTCCGGCGATGCCCAACGCAGCGCGCGCGATCTCCTCGGCGCCGAGCGAGGTGTTGCGAAGTAATGCCGCGGCGGCTGCCTGCGCGTACGGCCCGCCGCTCCCAATCGCCGCGATGCCCTCATCGGGTTCGATGACGTCTCCGGTTCCCGAGAGCAGAAAGAGGTGCTCGGGCGTCCCTACCACGAGCATCGCTTCCAGGCGGCGCAGCGCGCGGTCTTGGCGCCAATCTTTTGCAAGCTCGACGCTCGCGCGCGTGAGATCCTTGAACTCGTTATATTTTTTCTCGAACTTTTCGAGCAAGGTAATGCCATCGGCCGCCGATCCGGCGAAGCCGGCGAGGACGCGCCCTCCGGCGATCTTGCGAACCTTTCGAGCGGAGTGCTTGACGATCGTCTTATCGAGCGTCACTTGGCCGTCGCCGGCGATCGCGAGGTGGCCGTCGCGCAGGACGGCGAGAATGGTGGTGGATCGAATCTTCATCGCAACCTACTACTGCGCTGGGAGCGATTTCGTTGCACCTCCCAGGCTTCCAAGCACTTCCTGGAGCCTCTCGGCGGCCTCGCCGATCGCCAGGGTGTTTCCTTCGATCTCGGCGGTGAGGCCGGCGAAGCCATCGATGACTGCCGAGAGCCGTTCGGAGGCACCGACATGGCCCTGGGCGACGGTGAGTATCCTTTGGACCTGCTCGTGAGCGTAGGCGGTCGCACCGCGAATCTCGGTGGAGGCGCGCGCGTTCTGTTCGACGACGACCGAGGCATCGACGGCGTTCTCGGAGAGCCGGCGGCTCATCGCCTGCATCCGTTCGCTCTGGGCGGCAACGCCTGCCGCCGCCGAAAGCGCGAGGGTCGCGCTTTCCTCGACCGCATGCAACGATTCATCGGCGCGCTCTGAAAGCTTCGAACCTTCATCGCTTGCCTGGGCTGTTGCCACCGCGGTCGCTACGGCCGATCCAACATCGCTCCGTATCGCATCGAGAATTCCCGCGATCTCGCGCGTCGAGGAGGCAGCCTGTTCCGCGAGTTTGCGAATCTCCGATGCGACGACCGCAAATCCGCGCCCGTGCTCGCCGGCCCGTGCCGCCTCGATGGCCGCGTTCAGAGCGAGCAAATTGGTCTGGTCGGAGATGGAATCGATCGTACCGACGATCTCACCAATCGCGCGCGAACGATCTTGCAAGTTCTTGAGCATCCGCTCGCTCGTCCGCGCGCTCTCCCGTAGGCGCAGCATCGTGGCATTCGCGGCCTCGGTGGCCTCGCGCCCTTGTACGATGAACTCCTTTGCCGACCGCGAGCTTTCAACGAGCGAACGCCCGGCGGAGGCAAGCGTATCGATCTCGGAGTCGAGCGTGCGCACGTCGCCGACGACGGCGTGCAAGGCCGCGCCTTGCGTGCTGCTTCCCACCGAGATCTGTTCGGTCGTCCGAGCGAGCTCGCCTAGCGTCGCAGAGATGCTCTCTACATGCTCCAGTTGCGCGCGTGCATTGGCGGCGACGCGGGAGGATGTTTCGCCGATCGTACTCGCGGCGTGAATGACTTCGGCAGCCTGATCGATACCCCGCTCACCCGAGAGTGCGAGCTGTGCGGAGGCATCTTCAATGCGGGTAACGCTTTCGCGTAACTTCGCGGCCATTTCGGTAAATTCAGTACCGATAGAACGCATGCCGACTACAAGTTCATCGTGGTGCGCGCCGAGATCGTCGATTTCATCCCGCGTCCGCCGTCCGCGGAGCATTACCGTTTCCGCCGTCGGTGTGAAGGCGGCCAACAGGTCGCCGCCGGCGAGGCGCTGCATGGCGCCGACGAGCGCGGAAAAATCCGCAGCGACGATTGCCGCGATCGATTCGCTCACCGTTTCCAGGCGCGTCGCGATGCGACGGCCGAGGTAGAATGCAATCGCGATGCATATCGCCAGCGAGAGCGCTCCAATGACGAGCATTTCGACCACCGAGATCCTCCGCTCGCGCTCGAACGCTGCCGTCGCAGCGTCGTTATAGTTTTGTGCGTCGGAGCGTATTTTTTCGGCAGTTGCAAGCATGGAATCGAATTGGTTCTCGCCGTCGTAAAGGTGAGCGAGGGCGCGTGCTCGGTGCCCCCGGTCGACCAACGTCGTTTCGGCATCGAGAAAAGCCTGCGCCGTTTGAACCTGTTTGGCGAACGGCGCCATAAACTCAATGAGCGTGGCGCGGCCCTTATCGTGATCGTTGATGTAATCAAAATCTTTAACGATCTCGCCCTGGGCCGGATCGGACTCGTTGAGAAAATTACTATTCCCGGTGGCAACGTATCCCCGTACGCCGGTCTCTTGAAGGGTCAACTGCAGTACGATATCCCGCGATGCGGCCAACAACGGTAAGCTCTGCGCGATGGCTGTATTTTTTTCGTGCATCCGTTCCATTTGGACGATCGAGATCGCCGTTACTAAAATCAGAGAAACGAGCGCTATGCCGAAACCAACGGCTATCTGTGCACCGATTCGAATGCGCATGCTTCCAACTCCAAACGTACCAGCGGCGGTGAAAAAAGGCGGGCCGTGCTGCACGACCCGCCCCACAGGAACGAAGTTGCGCGAGCGCTCGGCCCTAGAGTCCGTATACGCCCTTGAGATCGGTCATTGCCGTTTGAAGTACTTTATGGTAATTCGCATCGGCGGGGCGACCGTATTTGAGATCGATATCGTTCATTACGCGAACGTGAATCGGGTGCGAAACGAGGCCGTCGAGCATGTATTCGACATCGAAGCCGCCGTTGGTTACCCCGAGGTGGTAGAGAGCGGCTGCGAGCGCCTTTCCGTTGCTTGGCGAAGGGTTGGGGCTCGAAGGGAGCGCGACGTGCTCTTGCTTGACGATTTTCAGCGCATCGTCGACGACATAATTAAAAACGGTAAGGAACGAGACAACGCTTGCCTTACCGTATTCCTTGGTTAACTTGGCAACCTCGGCTTTGGTTTTTGAGCCTGCGAGTACGCCGAGTAAGCGCGTCGTTTGGAAACGAGCAGGCCCACCGCCGGCAAGAATCATCGAGAGCGTCACCGCTAACTTTGGCGCACCTACGTAGCTTGCGACATCACTATAGCGGGCACGCGGGACATCGGCACTGGCCTGCGCCGCGGAAGCGAAGAGCGAAAGGGCCGCGACGGCCGCGGCAATACGAACCAATAATTTCTGCACCTGTAAAGACTCCATTCTTGTACGCAACGGCGCTCGATATCGAACGCGCACACCTAACGGCTCGCGTTCGTTCCCCGGATTCAGCGGAGCTGAAAGCTTTACCGAACCCTTACGCGCTCGGCAAACTCCGCCAGGGCGGCGAGCGCGCGCTCGGCGAGCGCGGCCCGACGTAATTTTTTCTCGCGAATCGCCGTCGGCAGCGGAGGCACCATCGACCAGGTGACGTTCGCCGGCTGAAAATCGTGCGATACGGTGTTCTGCAGATGCGCGACGACCGCGCCGAGCGCGCATTCCGGTGGTACGGTAAGCGGGCTCCAACCAAGCATTTCGCGTGCGGCATGAATGCCGACCATCGCACCGCAGGCCGCCGCTTCGACGTAGCCCTCCGCCCCCGTAATCTGTCCGGCGAACCAGAGCGGGCGC
>JABEUW010000073.1 GCA_013043945.1 Vulcanimicrobiota bacterium
CCGAGGTGACGTGCGAGCGGCGGGTACGCGCGAGCTCGAAGGCGACGCGCGCGATGCGCTCGATCTCCGGCGCACGGTAATACATCGTGTCGACCGCGCACTCGACGCCGTCGACGACGCGCTGTTCCTTCGGTTCGCCGTAATAGATGCCGCCGGTGAGTTCGCGAACGATCGTGCAGTCGAGTCCGCTGACGATCTCGGGCTTGAGGGTCGAGGCGAATTCGAGCCCAGAGAAAACGCGGACCGGGCGCACGTTGGCGAAGAGTTCGAAATCGCGACGCAGCAAAAAGAGCGCGTACTCGGGGCGCGCGTCGAGCGGTTTGCCGTCGTACTCCGGCAATCCGACGCTGCCGAAAAGAATCGCGTCGGCACGTTCGCAGAGCGCGCGCGTCGTATCGGGAAGCGCGGGGAGCCCCGCATGGAGCGCCGCGCCGCCGACCGGCGCTTCGCTGCACTCGAGATCGGGGCGAACCACCGCGAGAACGCGAACGGCTTCGCGCACGACCTCGGGCCCGATGCCATCACCGGGCAATACGGCGATCGTCGCTTTCAACGCTTAATAGACCGTGATGCGCGTGGTGTCGTCGGCGCGCGGCGGCGCGGGCTCTTCGACGGCGAGCGAGATACTCTCGGTGACGACGACGGTATTGCCGCCGTTGTGCGGCGTACGGTCGAGCAGCGCCAGGTGCGTCGTCAGCAGGCTGCGCAGCTCGCTCTTCACCTTTTCGGCGTGATCGCGCGCGTGCTGTTCCTCGCGACGAACTTCGGAGATTGCATCGTTGAAGCCGGCGACCTCGCGCTCGGCGGCCATCCGTGCCTGCGCGCGAATGAGATCGGCCTCCTTATGCGCGGAGGCCTTCACCTCGTCGGCGGTGCGTTGCGCGAGCACGAGGGTGTTCTGCAACGATTCTTCCATCGCTTTGAAATGCGAGATGCGCTCTTTGAGATCGGCGATCTCGGCTTGCAATGCGACGCGCTCCTGTGCGTAGTCCTCGAGCGTCTCGATGACCTCGTCGAGAAAACGATCGACGTCGGTGCGGTCGTATCCCTGAAGCGCGCGTTTGAACTCCTTGTGTTGGATATCGATCGGCGTGATTTTTTCCATGCTTATCCCCTATTCACCATAAAGTCGAGTCCGCCGTCGGCGGCCATCGAATCGCGCAGCCCGGCGGCATTGACGGTGATTCCCGCGGGCACGATCAAGTACATCGCCTCGGCGAGTTTCTGCATTTTCCCATCGATCGTGTACGCGACTCCGGAGGTAAAATCGACGACGCGTTGTAGGAGCGCCCGGTCGGCATTCTGTAAATTCACGATGACGACTTGGCGCGAGCGCAGGGCATCGGCGATCTCCACGACGTCCTGATACGAACGCGGCGAATAGACGCTAACTTCGGTGCCGTTGCGCCGCTGCGCTTGGGCGCCGTGCGCGATCGGAACGACGCGCGGATGCGCCGGCTCCTCGTCGAAATACTCTTCCTCTTCCTCGCGTACGGAGAAGAACGAACCGATTTTTTGAAAGACGCTCATCCCGTCACCTCCTTCATGCACTCGGTCGTGCGCCGAAGAGCGCGCTCCCGATTCGCAGCATCGTCGAGCCCGCGCGAACCGCCTCGCGCCAATCGCCCGACATGCCGATCGATAGTGTTGTTCCACCTACGAGCGGTAACGTCTTTGCGGCGAGCTCGAAAGCCGCCGAAATCTCGGAACGATCGGTGGTGATGGGGGCGACGGCCATCACGCCGTCGAGGCGGAGGTGCGAGCAGGCATGGAGCCGCTCGGCGAGCCGTGGCGCCTCGGCGGGGAGGCAACCGAAGCGCTCGCTCGGCGAGATATTGAGCTGAAGCAGCACGGGCAGGAGCCGCTCCGCGCGCTCGGCCCCGCGTTCGAGGGCGCTCGCCGCCTCCTCGCGGTCAACCGATTGAACGCAATCCGCGAGCGCGGCAATCTTCGCCGCCTTGTTGCTCTGGAGGTGGCCGATAAAATGCAGCGCAAAGGCGAGCCCCTCCTCGCGGAGAGGGGCGAATTTTTCAGCGGCTTCCTGGAGATAATTCTCGCCGAACGAACGGAGCCCGGCGGCGTACGCCTCGCGGATCGCCGCGAGCGGTTGCTTTTTGCTCACACCGAGGATCGTAACGCTCTCGGGCGAGCGCCCGCAGGCGGCGAGCTCGCGCTCGAGCTCGCCGTGGAATGCCGCGAGGCGCTCAGCGAACACGCGTGGGAAGGCTCTCCTCGGTGCGCTCGCCGCGTTTCACCGACCACCAGATGCCCGCGGCACCGATGAAGATCATCGGGACGGCGAGGAGCTGCCCGCCGGTGAGGCCGAGGAAGAGGATCCCCGGCGAACGCCAGAGTTCGGCGACGCTGCGCACGATGCCGTAGAGCATGAACCATGTCCACCCGACGACGCCGTCGGCGGGTTTGCGCCGGTAGAGCAGCAGCAGAATCGGCAGCGTCGCGAGATCGAGGATTCCTTCGTAGATCTGCGATGGGTGACGATACTGATTGCCCCAGAGGAGCGTATCGCCGGGAACCATACACCACGGATGATCGGGGCGGCAGATGCGCCCCCAGAGTTCGTCGTTGATGAAATTGACCGCGCGGGTAATCGTGATGCCGATGGGGAGCATCATCACGACTTCGTCCCCGAGGACGAGGAACTTCAGGTGCGGATGTTTGCGCAAGAACAAGAAGATCGCGATAACGACGCCGATGAGGCCGCCGTGGAACGCCATGCCGCCCTGCCATACCGCGATGAAAAGAATAGGATGCGAGAAATATTGCGCGACGGTGTGGCAGGATTGTACGCGCGAGATATCTTGCCGACACGTAATCATATCGGCGATATCGAAGAGCGCGCGCCCACCGATAAGGACACCGACCAACGCGTAGACTAAGAAATCTTGAATCTCGTTGGGGGTTAAGCCGAGGCGCCGCTTGCCCGCCGGGCGCGCCATCCAAAAATAGACGGCGATAAAGCCGGCGAGATAGGCAAGGCCGTACCAGTGCACCGCGATGGGCCCGAGCCGAAACGCAATCGGCGAAATGTTCGGATAAACAAACCAGTGTTGCATGTAGTCCTTCTGCGGCGGTGCCTCTACAGGCCCGCGCGAGCCGCCG
>JABEUW010000010.1 GCA_013043945.1 Vulcanimicrobiota bacterium
CACCACCCCCTCACCCTCGCCCTCACCAGCCGCCCTGGCACGATCATTCGCGTCCGCGCAAAGGCGAACCGGGCATCGCGTTCGCGCAAACAGCAGTATCTTTCGCCGTTCAGCGGCTCGGTGATCGGCCGAGACGTTATCGATCACGCCGGCCCGATCTCAAGTATCCAAAGCATTCTCAATAGTTCGCCGAGCGTCGAAGCATTTTCGTTCGGCGGCTCCGGGCTTGTCCGCACCCACCTCTCGTTCCGCGGCTTCAACGGCGGGCAGTTCGGCGAAACGCTCGACGGCGTTCCCTTAAACGGGCTCTTCAACGGCGGCGTCACCAATTCGGCGTCGCAACGAAACGCGACCGCCTTCGTAACGCCCTTGGTGGAGTCCGTCAACGTCTATCGCGGCGTGAACGATCCCGAGCACACCTCGATCGATTCGCTCGGCGGCAGCGTCGCCTACCACCTCCTCGACCCGGCTTTCAAGCGCTCGTTCGGCTTGGTCTATAACGCCGGTAGCGGCGGCGACGCAATCTTCAATACCGGTGCGAATGCGGCGGGGGTTCGAGCGGTCATCGGCACGGGAACCGGATATTACCGCGGTTTTCAAAACGACGTTCCCGATTGGAACCATTACATCTACGGGAACCTCATCGTTCCGGTCTTCCACCGCACCGGATTTCTGCGCTTTATCTACAACGACGACCGCAACAACGGCTACGTTCCTCACGACGTCCCGAACGACGCCATACCGGGCGCTTCGATCGCCACCAACGGCATCGCCTTCCAATGGCCGGTGGATCAGACCTATTCGTACAACATCGCGCACACGAATCTCGATCTCATCGATTTCGTCAAGCAATGGAGCCCCGCGGTTGCGACGCGCCTCACGTTCTTCCGTTATCTCACCGATTACTCGCGTACGTCGTACACCGACCCAACGATTTCCTATTTGCCGAATTCACCGTTCGCACCGACCTTCGCGCAAAGCTGGATGAACGGCACGATTTCGTCGAATCCCGCCGATTTCGCATACCATCTCTACCATAACAGCGACCAACGGCTGGGATTCGTCGCCCGCTCGACGTTCTACACCTTCTCGAAGAACACGTTGAAATTCGGCTGGCAATACGTACACGGGCACGAAGAGAGCGCGGAATATTGGGGCCCGACGCTCGGGTTCGCACCGCAAATTACCTATAACGACGCTTGGGATCAACCGGGAAACCGGAACTCGATCGTGCAGTATGCCGAGGATACGTACCGCGTCGGCAAGCTTCTCGTCGAGCCCGGCTTGCGTTTCGATTCCGTCACCACCGAGAGCCTGACGCCGTACGTCGGCTACTTCTACTCCCAACCTTTTAGCGTTGGAAATTCGTACGCATTCTTCGAACCGTCGCTCGGCCTACGCTATCGCTTCGCAAAGAATCTCGTCGCCTATCTCGGCACCGGGGCACGGACTACGTCCGGATTTGTGTGTAATTTCGGGCAAACTCATTTGAACTGATCGCTCGCCGGCTACGTCGCCAGGACGAGTTCCAGACTCTCGGGCGACATATACCGTCTTTCGGTCATCCAGTCCTCGCTCTGCTCGATCAAAATCATCGTGATAATGCGCAGCGCCGATGTCTCCGAGGGGAAAATACCGATCGAGCGCGTGCGCCGCCGAATCTCCCGATTGAGATGTTCGATAGGATTCGTCGTCGCAATCTTGCGATGGTGCTCAATCGGAAATGCGAGGAAGGCAAGCGCGTCGGCAATGCCGGCGTCGAATATCTCTACCGCTCTCTTGAGCGTCCCGCCGTAGCGCTCCCGAAAGTCTTGCGCCGTGCGATCGGCGTTCACTTTGGAGACCTGAGTGAAGACGCTGCGTAGCGACGCCGCGACCTCCGTTTTGCGGTTTTGCGGGACGTGAGCGAGAATGTTGCGCCCAAAATGAACCGTGCAACGCTGCCAGGATGCCCCCTGCAACACCGTTGCGATTGCCGCCTTTACGCCCTCATGCGCGTCGCTGATCGCGAGCTTGACACCGACCAATCGGCGCTTCTTCAAACTCCGTAGGAACGCCGTCCAGCTCTCCTTGCTCTCGGTGTCCACGACATCGATTCCGATCACATCGCGGTGCCCGTCGGCGCCGACGCCGTAAGCGATAACGACGGCATTGGAGACAACACGGTCGTCGATCCGAACTTTTTCATAGAGCGCATCGAACCACACGTAGGGGTAGGCTTGCGGCAATTCCCGCGTACGAAACGCGGTCGCGGTGGCGTCGAGTTCTTGACAGAGCGCGCTGATTTGGGACTTCCCAAGCTGCTCTACGCCCATGGCAGCGAGCACGTCCTCCATCTTGCGCGTGCTGATTCCGCCAATGAACGCCTCTTGAATCACCGAGACCAGCGCTCGTTCACTGCGACGAAACTGCTCGATGACCGTCGGCCGAAAGGGTGTTTCGCGCGAGCGCGGGATCTCGAGTTCGATGCTTCCGGCACGGGTGTTGAGGCCGCGGGTCCTCGAGCCGTTGCGGCGATCCTGCCGCTCGCCACCGCGCTCGTAGTGCCCGACACCGATGTGCTGGTCAAACTGTGCCTTAATGGCCGCGTCGTACACGCTCGCGAGCATCTCGCGGAGCACGTCGACATCTTGATTCTCGAGCAGATCGGCCAGGGCCAAGCGCTGCTCGTGGCTAAGGTTCGGGATGGTCATCGGGTCCTTTCTCTTGCGTTTTTTCATTGGAATCACAAGAGTTGGCCCGATGG
>JABEUW010000074.1 GCA_013043945.1 Vulcanimicrobiota bacterium
GGCTGGGGGTTCCGCCTCCGAAGCGCGCTCTGCTCATGGTACGTCGTTTTCGCGCGCTCGGGCTCGCCTGCGCTCTCCTCGTCCTTTCGCTCGCCCCCGTCGGGGCGGCCCGCCCCATCGTCGATCTCCATCGGCTCGACGGGTACTTCGCGCTCTTCGCCCACGATAGCGACGTGCCGTGGCGGCCGACGGTGGTGCGCCTGGACACCTATTCGAGCGCTCCGGTGAGCTTTGCGGCGTATCCGGTCGATCCGGGCGACGTGCTCACCGCCGGAAGCAACGCGCGTCCGCGCGCGATCGACGTGAGCCATCGGCGAGCGGTCGTGCGCTGGAACTTCACGCCGCCCGGCGGCTATCGCTTTCAGGCGAACGTCGTGCAGGTGCCTCTGGGATCGCGGGCGGGGTTTTTCGTCGTCGAAGCGCGGCGCGGCGGCGTCGGCGAGCAAGTGTGGATCAATCGTACCGACGTCGGCATGATCGCCAAACAGACGCCGGGCGGCCTGATGATCTATGCGACCGATCTCCATACCGGAAAGCCGCGGCCGCATATGCGCGTGATGTTCGTCGTGAACAGCCGTTTCGTCGTGCGCTATACCGACGCGCACGGGATCGTACGCTGGGATCGCGCGCCGTGGCCGGTCTTCGCGCTCGGCCAGTGGGGCGGCAGCTACGCGTTCGTTTCGTTATTACCGCAGGCGCCGTTGCCGGCGGAGGTGTTGGGCGTGCGCTTGGAGAGCGCGGTCGTGCACGCGGGTGAGAGCGTGCGCATCGTCGGCTTCGCGCGGACGCGCGACGGCGAACTGTTGCGTCCGGCGCGCGGCGACGTGACGGTGAGCGTTCGGAACGGGCCGATTTCCGTCGCCGACGTGCGCGTTCCACTCGACCGCGCCGGCGCGTTCTCCACGACCGTTGCGATACCCGCCGACGCACGTAGCGGCGATTATGCGGTGCTCGCACAAGGTGCGTCGGGGATCGCGGGCGCGACGCTGCACGTCGATGCCGACGCGAATGGGATTGCGTTGAGCGTGCGCTCGGCGTGCAACGGGCGCTGCCCCGCGAACGCCGCCATTCCGCTGCACATCGAAGCTCGTCGCGACGGCCGCCCGGTCGGCGATCTTCCCGTCTCGGTCGAGATCGTCCGCTCTCCGCACGTCGTCGTCGGATACGAGGAGAAGCGCCGACCGTGGGCGATTTCGAAGTGGCTCGACACGACCGCGCGCACGAACGCCGAGGGCGCCGCCGAGGTCGAGATTCCTATGCCGACCGACGGCCTCGCCTCGACCTACGGCGTGACGATTTCTTCGGGCGGAGCGAGTGCGGAAACGCGCGTCACGGTTCCCACGGCACCGTTTACGATTCGCGTGCGGCCGTTTCATCGACGTCAGTCGCTGGGCACGCCGCTCGGGTTCGATATCTACGCCAATAACGTCGATACGCTCGCCCCGCTCGGGGGCGCAAAAGTCGTCGTTACGCTTTCGCACGGCGCGTCGGTGCAACGCCAAGTGTTAACGCTCGGTGCCAACGGGTTCGTGCGCGGTGCGTTCAGTACGCCCGATCTCGGTACGAATCTGATCGTCGCCGAGATCGAACGAAACGGCGAAAAAGCGAAGGACGCCGACCAAGTGAACGTCGTGCCGCAGGCGCAAGATACCGGTGCGATCGGCAGTGCGGCGCTCGCGCTCTCGCTCTCCGGCTCGCGCTTTACGCAAGGCGAAAAAATCGGCGTTACCGCGCGCTCGCCGGGCGCGCGCGGGGATACGCTCTTCACGTTGGAGAGTGCGTTAGGGGTAGAATCCGACGTCGCGGGAGACGGGAACGGGCTCTCGCACGGTACGTTCGTCGCACGGACGGCATTGGGCACGGTCTCGATCGGTGCGGCGATGGTGCGTGCCGGCGCGATCGAATGGAATACCATCGCTCTGCCGCTCGATACGCCGGGACGCCCCGCGCAGGCGAGATTGCGGGTGCTCGGCGGCGACGCGCGCCCCGGAATGCTCGCGAAGCTCGCGATGGGCCCCTTCGCCGACGGCGCGGGAACGGTCGTGTTGCGCATCAGTCGCGGCGTTCCGTCGGGAAGCGCGCTCTTCGACGACGCACCGGGGCTGCTCGCGGTCGGCGCGACCCTCACGCAAAATAGCGCGCCGCCCGAAACCACGTGGCATCCGTGGGTCGATTCGACCGGCAAGCACCCCGAAGTGCTCGGCTTCGAGCGCGTCGCATTGCCGCCGAGCAACCTCACGATCGCGGAATCCGATACCTCGACGGTTTCCTGGAGCGTCGAGCCGTCGCTCGGCGATATTCTGCCGTTCCATTTGCCGGGTGACGCCGGGCGCTACACGCTCTCGATTCTCAAAATCTGCGACGACGGCCGCGTCGTCGCCGGTTCGATGCGTCTCGAGGTGCGATGATGGCCGAAGAACGCCGCCTGCTGTTGCTCGATACATACGGGCTCGTCTATCGCGCCTTTTTTGCATTGCCGCCGTTGACGACGGCCGGCGGCGTGCCGATTAACGCCGCCTATGGGTTTACGACGACGTTGGTAAAAATTCTCGAGAATGAAAAACCGACGCACGCGATCGCCGCATTCGACCGCGGACTTCCCGCGCATCGCATGGAGATGATGCCGCAGTATAAGGCGCAACGCGAAGCGATGCCCGACGAGCTTCGCTCGCAGTTTGCATTGGTACGTCGCGTGCTCGAGGTCTTCGGCATTCCGATTGCGGAACTCGACGGGAACGAGGCCGACGACATCATCGCGACGCTCGCCGCGCAGGCGGAGCGCGCCGGCGCGCAGACGTTGGTGGTGACGGGCGATAACGATTTGCTGCAAATCGTCGACGATGCGACGATGGTGCTCGCCACGCGGCGCAGCGTCACCGATCTCGTGCGCTACGACCGCGCCGCGGTGCGCGAACGCTACGGGCTCACCCCCGAGCAACTCGCCGATTATCGCGGCCTCAAAGGCGATCCCTCCGATAATCTTCCCGGCATTCCGGGCATCGGTGAGAAAACGGCGATCGCGCTCATGCAATCCGCCGGGACGCTCGATGCATTGCTCGCCGATCCCGCGCTCGCCGGAAAGCCGCGTTGGGAAGCGCTGGTGCGCGAATACGGCGAGCAAGCGCGACTCTGCCGCGACGTTTCGCGCGTCGACCGCAACTTGCCGGTGACGCTGGATTGGGAGGCGGCGCGCCTGCGCACGCCCGACGCGTCGCGTCAGTACGCGCTCTACCGCGAACTCGAATTTCGCACGTTGCTTCGAAAGCTCGAACCGCCGCCGTCGAACGGCGACCTGCCGTTAATGGCGTCGTTGCGCGCCCCCGACGGCGCGTTTCGCTCCTACGTCGCTGCGGTCGATCCCCCCGACTTCGTGCAGCTCTGCGGCGAATTGCAGGCGATGGCCGATGCGCCGCGCGTCGCGTTGGCGATCGAGGGCGACGCGCTCGGCGCGAGCGCCGCACCGCACGCGGGGCTTTCGTTCCATCTCGATGCGTTGCGCGGCGAACCGGTGCGTCGCGCGCTCGAAGCGGCAATGCACGGGGCGGGGCGTGTCGTCGGATACGATACGAAACGGATCGTACGCGCCTTCGACGCCTACGGCGTGCGGGTGCCGCAGTTCGCCGACGACGCGATGCTCGCCGCGCATCTGTTAGAGCCGTCGCGGAGTTGTACCGACCCCGCTGAGGCCGCCCTGCTCGTGCTCGACGAAGAGCCGGTGCGCGATGCGGCGGTCTTTGCCGATATCGCGGCTCGCGTCGCGCAGCGGGCGAACGAACTGCTCGGCGAGCGCGAACAACTCGCGCTCTATCGCGAGGTCGAACTTCCGTTGCCGCCGATTCTCGCGCGCATGGAAGAGGCGGGAATTGCGATCGACGCCGAAGCGTTGCAGGCATTTTCGCTCGAACTCACCGCAAATATCGCGACCTTGGCGGAGCGCGTCGTCGAAGCGGCGGGGGAGCCGCTCAATATCGGTTCGCCGCAACAACTCGGGCGGGTGCTCTTTGAAAAGCTCGGGATTCCCGGCGGCAAAAAAAATAAGACCGGTTGGGCGACCGGTGCCGAAATTTTGCAACCGCTCGCGCGCGAGTATCCGATCTGCGCCGATATTTTAGAGTGGCGCGAGCTTACGAAACTCAAGAACACCTACGTCGACGTGCTGCCGGCGCTCCGCGACCCGAAGGACGGGCGCGTTCATACGGTTTTCAATCAGACCGTCACCGCGACGGGGCGCCTCTCTTCGACCAATCCCAACTTGCAGAACATTCCGGTGCGCGCTGGCATCGGGCGACGCATTCGCCGCGCCTTCGTCGCGAGCGCGCCGGGGCGTTTGCTGTTAAGCGCCGATTATAGCCAGATCGAACTGCGCTTGATGGCGCATCTCTCCGGCGATGAAGCGATGCGCCGCGCATTCCGCGAAGGGATCGATATTCACGATTTCACCGCACGCGAGATCTTCGGCCTCGCTCCGGGGATGCCGATCGAGAGCGAGCAGCGACGCATGGCGAAGGTGGTGAATTTTGGGTTGCTCTACGGCATGTCCGATTTTGGGCTCGCGGCGCGCCTAGAGATCGATCGCACCCTCGCACGGAGTATTACCGAGCGCTACTTCGCTCGCTTTCCCAGCGTTCGCGCCTACATCGCCAAGACGTTGGAGCGCGGTCGCGAGGACGGATACGTCAGCACGATTCTCGGGCGGCGGCGCTATATGCCGGCTCTGACCTCGAGCAATGCGATGCTCCGCAACGCCGCCGAACGCGAGGCGACGAACGCACCGCTGCAAGGCAGTGCCGCAGACTTGATGAAGTTGGCGATGATTCGCGTCGATCGAGCGTTACGAGAGCGCGGGGAGGATGCCGTGTTACTGTTACAGATTCATGACGAGTTGTTGATCGACGTCGCCGCCGAGGCGCGCGACCGCGTCGCCGCGATCGCGCGCGAGGCGATGGTTCGCGCGATGGAGCTCTCGGTTCCGCTCGACGTCAGCGTGAAGGCGGGCGCGAATTGGGCCGAGACGGAGAGCTTCGATGCTTAGCGCACTCTATGCCGCGCTGTTGATCGCGCAGCAATCTTCGCTGCCGGTGGTAACGGTGCAGGCACCGCGGAGCGCGATGCATCTTTGGGTCGCGCGCAGCGGGCGTCAGCACGAACTTGGCCTGATGGAACGCACGCATCTCGATCCCGCACAGGGAATGATCTTCGTTTTCCGTCGCAATGACGAACGCTATTTTTGGATGAAAGATACGCTAATGCCGCTCGATATGGTCTTTATCGAACGGAGCGGTTTGGTGCGCGCCGTCCTCTCGCGCGTCCCGGTGCTGCCGCCGGGAGTTCGGGATAGCAAGATCCCATTGGAGCACGCGCGCGCGGAGTACGTCATCGAGTTGGGCGCCGGTGAAGCGTTACGGCTCGGCATCGTTGCCGGCGAGCGATTGACGATTCCAGCGCTGCCGAAGTAAGGCGCCCTCGCCGCAATGCCCGAACTCCCCGAGGTAGAGACGATCGCCCGCGGCCTGCGCCGCGCGCTAGTGGGGGCCGAGATCGTTGCGGTCGAGGTGCGGAAGGCGAAGATGGCGCAGGCACCGGCCGGGCTCGATTTCGCCGAGAGCCTGCGTGGCGAACGCATCGCGGGGATCGAGCGGCGCGCGAAGGTCGTCGTTATCGCGCTCGGCTCGGGGCGCCGCCTGCTCACCTCGCTACGTATGACGGGGCGTTTGGTGGTGCAGCGCCCCGAGGAGCGGGATTTTCCTGCGACCTATGTCGTTCTCGCGCTCGCCGACGGGCGCCGGCTCGCCTTCGCCGACGTTCGGACCTTCGGCCGCATGCGCCTCATCGACCCAAACGAGCCGTGGGATGCCGATATTGGCCCCGAACCGCTCGAGCGCGCCTTTACAGGCGAGCGCTTTGGCGCTATCCTTGCGAAGCGAAGAACGCCGATCAAGGCTTTGCTTCTCGATCAGCGGCGAGTCGCAGGCATAGGGAACATCTATGCATGCGAGTCGCTTTGGCTCGCCGGAATTCGGCCGAGTCGCCCCGCAGGGTCGCTGCGGGGGCCGGCGCGCGAGCGCTTGCGCCGCTCCATCATCGATGTGCTCGAACGAGCGATCGAGATGCGCGGCACGACCGTCGACGATTACGTCGACGCCGAGGGTCTCAAAGGCGGCTTTCAAAACGCCCTTGCGGTCTACGGACGACTCGGGGAAGGTTGCCTGCGCTGCGGGTCGCCGATCCGGAGAACGGTTATCGCGGGTCGAGGCACCTGGTGGTGCGGGCAATGTCAACGGTAAGCTTCGCAAAATAAAAAATTAAAGGCAGGACAACAATCATCTCTACCACCGAACTCGCCCATCCGCAGGGCGAAGAAGAAGATCAGCTCGCGCTCGAGCAGCGTCTCTACGAAGAATCGCTGCGCGTTCTCGACGAAGGCCAAGTTCTCAACGGCATGATCGTGCAGAAAGACAAAGACGAGTTTCTCGTCGATGTCGGCGGCAAATCGGAGGGCGTACTGCCCTTCCGCGAGTTGTCGCTCGCGATCGATCCCAAGAGCCTCAAAGTTGGGGACTCGCTCGAAGTGATGATCCATCGCATCGACGAGCTCGACGGAACCCTCTTCCTCTCCGAACGTCGCGCGCGCGCGCTCAAGACGTGGGAGAAAGTTATCGAATCGCACGAACGCGATGAAGTCATCGAAGCGACCGTCACGCAAGTGGTCAAGGGCGGCGTTCTCGTCGATCTCGGCATGCGCGGCTTCGTTCCGGCTTCGCAGATTCGCCGTCAACCCGTCGGCAATCTCGAAGAGACGATCGGCCAGCAATTGCGCTTGAAAGTGATCGACCTCGACCACAAGCGCCATCGCGTCGTTCTTTCGCAGCGTCTCGTTCTTGAAGAAGAGATGCAGGCGAAGAAACAAGAGCTGCTCGGCATGCTCGAAGTCGGACAGATTCGCGAAGGCGTCGTCGTTCGGCTCGCCGATTTCGGCGCGTTCGTCGATCTCGGCGGCATCGATGGCCTGATCCACAACAGCGAGCTCTCGTACGCTCGCATCAAGCATCCTTCGGAAGTCGTGAAGATCGGCGATGTCGTCAACGTCGAGATCATGAAGTTCGATCAAGATGCGAAGAAAGTCAGCCTCTCGCTCAAGCACGCGTTGCCCGATCCTTGGGATCAGCACGCGGACAAGATCTACGAAACCAACCAACTCACCGCGCAGATCGTCAAAGTGACGCCGAACTATCTCCTCGTGGAGATCGTCCCCGGCATTCTGGCTATGGTGCCCAAAGGCGAGTTCGATGGTGCTGCAAACTACGCGCAGGGGCAGGATGTCAGCGTCACGCTGCTCACCGTCAACCACGCGACGCGCCGCATCACCGCCTCGATCCAGCACGTCGCGGATATTCCGTTGGAAGAGATCGAAGCGATCGCTATCGACGAGGAAGCCGAGATCGGCCTCCCCGTAGTCGAAGCGGCCGTGCCCGAAGCCGAGAGCTCCGAGAGCTCCGAGAGCGAAACCACCGCGTAAGCGGCCTTCGCATCACCGGCAAAACGAGAGGGGAACGCGGGAACGCGTTCCCCTCTCTGCGTATGAAGCACCCATGCGGATAGGATTGACCGGCGGTATCGGCAGCGGAAAGAGCGAGGTCGCGGCGGAGTTCGAGCGTTGCGGTGCGTTCGCGATCGATACCGACGAGGTGGCGCGCGAAGCGGTCGCACCGGGAAGTGCGGCGCTCGCCGCGATCGAACGGCGATGGCCGGCTGCCGTCGTCGGCGGTTCGCTCGACCGAGCCGCGCTTGCGGCCGCGGTCTTCGAGAACGATGCCGAGCGGCTGCACCTCAACGGCATTCTTCACCCCGAGATTCGGCGGATCGCCTTCGCACGCGAGCGCAACGCCGCGCCCGGGCAACTCATCGTCCACGTCGTGCCGTTGCTTTTCGAAAGCGACTACGCACGGCTCGTCGATCGCACGGTGTTGGTCATCGCGCCGCCGGAGCGACGGATCGAACGCGTGATGGCACGCGATAGCGCACAGCGCGATTCGGTGCTCGCGCGGATGCGCGCGCAGATCGATCCCGAAAGTGCGCGTGCGCTCGCCGACGAAATTATCGAGAACGACGGCGATGTGGAGCGGCTACGGGAGCGCAGTCGTGCGCTCTACCATCGGCTCGTAGCGGCGCCGAGCGGCTAACGTCGAAACCGCGCACGCCGCGCATCGCAGTTACCTGTCCGCGCACGACGATGCACCGCCCCGCGGCGATGCCGCGAACGATCCGCGAGAGTTGGAGCGAGTGCCCCGCCGCACTCACGGAGTCGCGATCGGGATCGAGCCTCCCGGCGATCGTGGCAACGCTGCCGACGGGAAGCGCTGCGACGGCGCTCGGTGCGAGCGGTGCGATAAACCGGAGCGAGCGCTCCGCGCGTAAATGCGCGCCGACGCCTTCGAAATCTGCAACGACGCGATAGCGCCCCTGCGCCGGGCTCGCGCCGTCGCCCGCGAGCGCACTCCAAACGTAGGTGACGAAGATCGATGCGCCGGGTGCAATATTGCGCGCGTGCGTTCCACCGAGCGGCGCTGCTCGCGCCGTGGAGACCTGCGCCGAATGCCAGATCGCCTTGTTGCCGCGATAGATCGTGATGGAGTATTCGTTCGGCGAAGCGAAGGCGACGTCGCGCCGACTCTCGCTCGGATTATCGACGATGAGTTGGATGCCGACGGGATCGAGCAAATCGAAGCTCGTGCGGGCGAAGCGCAGGGAGAGCGCGAGCGGCGGTTGCGGCGTCGCCGCGAGCAGTGCGAGTACGGCGATGGGGGCGAAGATGCGGCGAATCACGGCCTTTCCAGAATGCGCCCCGGATAGGCGATCTCCCCCATCCCCGCGCCGTAGACCGCGCTGCCGTTCACGAAAACGCCGTGGATCCCGGCGGGGGCTTGGGCGGGGCGTTCGTAGGTGGCGGTATCGGCGATCGCTCGTTCGTCGAAGAGCACGAGATCGGCGAACGCGCCCTCGCGAATCTCACCGCGGTCGCGCAGGCCGAAGATTCGTGCGGGTAGCGCGCTGCAGCGGCGGACCGCTTCTTCAAACGTCAGCGTACGGCGCATGCGAACAAAACGCGCGAAGAGGCGAGGGAAGCTGCCGAATGCGCGCGGATGCGCGAGGCGAAAGGGATCCTCGGTGAAGGGATAGCTCGCATCGGCGATCCCGATGCAGGCGAACTCCGCCGAGAGCACCGCGGCAACGTCATCTTCGTTCAGGCAGCGGTGCAGGAGCGGCGTTTCGGCGCCGAGCTCCTCGAGTAACGCAAGCGCCGTGCGCTCCGGCGAGAGGCGTCGGCGCGCCGCAATCGCTTCGATACTCGCACCCAACTCCGCAATGCCGCGTTCGTCGCGAACGGCACGCAGCGAGATGCGCCCCCATCGTTCGCCGTACTGCAGGCGTGCGTGCAGCATCGCCGCCAGCGTCGTCTCATCGCTCCGCGGCAGCGCGCGCATCGCGGGCGGAAAGAGCGCCCCGAGCGGCTCGTCGTCGGCGATGTAGGGAAAGAGATCGCAACTGATCGGCATTCCGCGCCCGCGTTCGGCATCGAGCCGTTCGAGTGCGACGTGGACGAGTGCGCGATCTTCGCCGTACGCGTACGAGAGATGCGAGATATGGAGCGCCATCTCGGTGCGGCGCGCGAGTGCGATCGCCTCGTCGAGTGCGGCGAGCAGATCTCGCTCGCGATCGCGCAGGTGGACGACGAGCGGAATCCCCGCATTTTTAGCGACGCGCAACGCCTCCTCCGAGGGTGCTCCGGCGCCGAAGCGTACGCTGATGCCGCAGGCGCCCCGTTCGATCTCTTCGCGCTGCGCCGGCGCGACGAGTGCGAGATTGAGCCGCAGCGAACCGCGGAGATCGGCTGCTTGCTCGGCAAGAAAGCTACGATTGCAGGCCCCTTCGATCGCCGTCGTGATTCCTTGAGCGAGCGAGCCCGCGGAACTTCGAGGCTCGAACCATCGTTGCTCTGAGTGTGCGTGCACGTCGATGAAACCCGGCGCGAGAACCAGCGCCCGTGCGTCGATCCGTTGTCGCGCTTCGAGACCCGAGCAGTCGCCAACCCTCGCGATCCGCTCTCCGATGAGGGCGATATCGGTGGAAAAGCGTTTTCCCCCACCTCCATCCACAACGCTCGCCTTCTCGAAAATCACTTTGAGCAATTTTGAGGGCTTTCTGAATGACGAAAGAGGCGACATGGGACTAGCATCGACAGAGACCTACATTCGAGTAAAGGAGACC